>JBJEAW010000012.1:0-7126 GCA_051869435.1 Prevotella sp.
GTTACGCTGCATATACCACGTCCATTCCCATGTACTTTTCGTTTTCCTGCCCATATAATATGATGGGATATTATTATCTAAGGGACACATTCATCCTCGACATACCACAACAAAAGCATCAGGCATAACACATTTATGCCACCTCCCTCCAGTCCACCACAGAGCCCCTCTTGCGCATCGTGCGTCTTTTCTTATGCCCATCGGCATACTGTCGGATTTCATCAAACGCTCAGAATTGTTCAAGCAGGCGTATGCGCTCGGCTGTATCAGGATGCGTAGCGAACAGTCCGCTCATGAAACGTGACACTCCAGACAGTGACATCTTGGGGCGGACTATGAACAGCTGGGCAATATCGTCACGTCCTGTCGCTCCCAATCCTGGATGGGCAGATATCTTGCGTAGCGCAGAAGCGAGAGCGAGCGGATTACCACACATCTCCGCTCCTCCAGCATCAGCCATGAACTCACGCTTGCGTGATATGGCAAATCTGGTCAGGAGAATGAAGAGATAGGCTATTGCTGAGCATATCATGGCGACAATCATGACAACTATCACCGACACCGAGCCCCTGTTGTCATCATCATCGTCATGGTGTCTCGTTCCGCCTCCAAACAGCAGCGTGTTATAGAACATATTATATATCATCCCCATGACAGTGGATATGATGCCTACGAAAATTATGCTGGTGATCAGGAGGCGTGTGTCTCTATTGCGTATGTGTGTCAGCTCATGTGCTATGACCCCTGCCAGCTCATCATCATTCAACACACGCAGCAGGCCTGTCGTGACGGTCACAGTATAAGAGTCGCGGTCAATGCCCGATGCGAAAGCGTTGAGCTGCGGGTCGTCAATGATATTCAGCTTGGGCATGTCCATTCCGCATGACATGGTGAGATTCTCCACAATATTATATACGCGCGGATTATCCCGTCTCAAGAGAGGCTGTGCGCCAGTTGCATGACGCACCATAGCGGCATTCGCCTTGTATGCGATAGCGAACCATACTGCCACTCCGCCTACGACCCATGGGACAAGGCTTACAAAGCTATGGTTGACGGCAACGATGTCCATGCCTGGTACAGGATTGCCAAACTCATCTACGCCTCCTCCACCTGAAAGGAAGCTCATAACAGCGAGAAATACCCAAATCATGACAAGGATAATCACAGGGAACATAAGCAGGAGGAGGATGCTCCTTCGGTTGTTCTGCCGTTGCTGTGTATATAGTCCTACATAACTCATAACATTTACAATATATTTACCATTTTACTTGATGTTGCACACATAGGGAATAGACACTGCCATAGATAATTATGCCCCCTCGCTAAAGACATTCTGAATGTAAATGGCGACGGGGCATAATAAGACAGGAAGAGAATTATATGTGACATTGTGCTCTCTCTTGGCTGAGCGGTTAATGCCTCAGAACTTCACCTCTGGAGCCTTCTCGTGTGCAGCACGCTGCTCTGGTGCGATCTCGAACATAGGCTCCTTATGGAAACCAAACATCCCTGCAAAGATATTCCCCGGGAATGTCTGCACGGCGTTATTCAGCTCTTTCGTGGCCGAGTTGAAGAAGCGGCGTGTCGCGGCGAGCTTGTTCTCTATATCTGCCAGCTCCGTCTGCAACTGCATGAAGTTTTGGTTCGCCTTCAGCTCTGGATATGCCTCCACAGAGACTTTCAGCCCAGCAAGGGCGTTTGTAAGCATATTGTCAGCCTGGATTTTGTCGTTTGTGGTTGTCGCCGCCATACATGCCGTGCGTGCGGCCGTAACACGCTCCAGAAGCTCACGCTCGTGTGTAGCGTACCCCTTGACAGTCGCCACAAGCTGTGGGACAAGGTCGTAACGCTGCTTAAGCTGGACATCAATATTGCCAAAAGCATTCTCACGATTATTGCGCATTCTTACCATGTTGTTATAGAGGCCTGCCACCCATATCAGGATGAGCACGACGACAGCGATAATTACGATTGTTGTTACCATGTTTTCTATTCTTTTTTATGTTTTATATGTTTTCTATAGTGACAAGTTGGCTTCGCCTCTGTCTGTCCTGACTGCCAGTGGCATGTAAAGATGAATGCACCAGGAAGAAGACAAGGGGCGGCAGACGCACTTCTGAGGTATCTCTGGGAGCACTCCATTTAGAGAACACCGCATGAAGAGGTATGTACCTAAATGCAAAGATAGCATCATTTTGCCTAAAAGGGCAGGATGATGCTATCTTTTTATGTTTTATTAAGGAGATATTGGCACAAAGAGACATTTACTGCCTGTTCATGGCTTTCATCACTTTACGGTAATAGGCATTGGTTGCTCTGATTTTATATCTGTTGCCTCCATTCCATGCCCTTATAGCCTTCTCGACGTTGTTCTCAGGATTAAACTGGCTCTGCATGAGCAGAAACATCTCCTTTGATTTCTCTACAGAGAATCTGTCTTTCAATGTATAGCGCGTCTTGCTACCCCGCTTCTCGAGTATGGCGTTACACTCTTTTACGAGTATCGGGGTTATCTGCATCGCTCCACATGAAGCGCCGCTCACAGCATTAGGGTTCCCCTCACTTTCCACCTCAATGATGGCATTGATGACAGGAGTCCAGTTGAATGTCTTACGGCTTGTTGCGTATCCTGATGATGTTGAAATTAATGAAAATAATAATGTTACGGTGAAGGTCTTGAAATTAAATGTCATTACTCATCGTCATTCTGGCATCCTCTCGGCAGATGTCCCATCTGCCAGCGTGGCTCTATACTTCGGGTCATGAAGCATTCTGTCTCCACCCGTTTTACATAATAAATGTATAAGACTTAATGTTGTTTCTGCCAATTCCAGTGCTATCCAGACTGGTAAGCCAACGTTTTCGTTAAGCCAAATGAGCAATGATGAGCTTGCCCAATCATTGCCATGGCGAGAAAACGAAGGCAAAGCCAAGGATTATTTTCCTTTCCCCACAACATTATAGAAGACAAAAGCTAAGAGCCGCTCGGGCCAATTAATAAATAAGACACCGTTACACATCTGCTGTCTGTCAGCCCACGTGCATTGGCTTAAAAGCCCGTGGGAAAGACGGTGCGACCCTAACGGTATCCCTGATTTCGTACGCAAAGGTAAACATTCTTTTCGGTATATACAAGCTAACTGTCAGATTTATTGATGTTTATCTGTAATTATTTGTTATAGGTCAAGATTCTGTCTCTTGAATAGTGTGTATTCAGGGGGAGCTACATCCCTTCAGGTAAGTGGGTCAGAGGCTACGCTCCTTACATTAAAACCAGCAATCTACGGCGCGACAGCCACAGCATCACCCCCAATCCAATTTATATGAACTCCCACTAAATCGAAGAGTGAATATTATCCTATAAACGGTATTGAATTATAGTCCATGCCCAAGAAACCATGTGGATGGAATAATATCATCATGAAGATTATATATGTTGTCTGACAGTGATTATACTATTATTATGTTATGGACATCTTTATGGCCCATTCTTTCGGGTAAAGGTTATTGGCACGCCGGCCAAGATTCTTGACGAAGCCCAATGGCATCCCATAATATGTCACTATGATATATCCCATAGGAGTGTCTGGGGGGAGGACAAGGGTCTCATGGTGGAGATAGGCGAGAGCATCGTCACGAGAGAGCTCTACACGGGGGTAGCGGCCAGTCTGGTCTATCAGCAACGCCTCCGCATGGTCTGGGATGATGGATTTTCCTTTGGGTGTGGGGTGTGGGGTGCCGTCATACAAAATGTTCAGTCCCTTCGCCTGCTTGACAGCACGGGCTTTGTCGGGAGAGTCAGCAGCTGACTGGCCTTTCTTACGCATGACACACATGAAGAGCCCCTCGCTCGCTGTCGCACCGGGAATAAACCGATAGACAGGAGAGCGAAGTGATGGCAACAGAGAGCCAGTAATGCCCCATGAGGGTTCTGTATCAACGGACAGTATCTCTGCTCCAAGTTGGTCGCGTATAAAGATGACGTTCTCCTCGTCTTCATGAGTGTTGAATGTGCATGTGGAATAAACGAACAGCCCTCCAGACTTAAGTGACGGCCATATATCGCAAACAATATCACGCTGGAGGCTCTGGCATCTCATGACGTTCTGGACGCTCCACTCTGATATTGTTTTGGCGTCACGGCGGAAGAGTCCCTCGCCAGAACATGGGACATCAGCGAGAATGACATCGAACGCGAGGCGGGTGCGGGCATAGTCTCGTGCATACGCATTGGTGACTATGACATCGGGGTGGCCTTGCTTCATAAGGTTCTCCACAAGGATATTGGCGCGTCGGCGGTCTGGCTCATTACTGAATAGCAGCGAGCCGGCGGGGAGGGCAGAACGTGCGAGGGACGACTTGCCGCCAGGAGCGGCACAGAGGTCGAGCATGGTCACTGGCGACGTGACATACTGGCCAAGCACAGTATCAAGAAACATAGAGCCAGACTCCTGAACATAATATGCTCCTGCATGAAACTGCGGGTCGAGCGTGAACTGTGGTCGTCCACTGAGCCACCACGCATTTCTGCACCACGGCACATCACGCTCAAGCAGGGGGCCGACAGTGGACAGCATCGACGAGAGGTCTTTTATGTTTTCATCAGCAGTCTTACCGCTATCTGACTGGGAGACCTTGAATGGATTGACGCGTATGCTGACCGGAACGGCCTCGCTGAATGACGCGAGGTATTTCAGCCAACGTTTATCGCCGAAAAGGGGTGCCGTATAGTCAACGAAATCTTTTGGAAGCATATTATAGGGTGGTTCTAAAAATTACCACCGTAGATATATTCTCAGAGTGGAGTATAACGTCTTGCCATCTTTCGCTCTCTTTTTGGCTTAAAGTGTAAGTTCGCTCGGGCACAATGCCCGCATTGCTCCCTCTCTCACTCGCACTTTGACCTCAAAAATTGAATCGAAATCTGTCAAGGCTAATTTATAGAACCACCCATAACGTTTTTATTCTCGCTTAGAAGAGCGGCAGAGCCTATCGAAGCCAGACGAGCAACGACGAGGCTACACATCTATGTTTGTTGTTTCTTATCCTCACAGATGGCCGTACGTGCTATCTTTTCCTTAAACTTTTGCTCACAGGGGCTTTAACCCTCATGACGGCGAAAGTGAATGGAGGGAGCTCAATATCGACTCTCGACGATATAGACATGTCGTGTGTCTCAGACAATGCCCACTGGCGTGTCGTGTCGGGACGCTCTGGTTGGGAGAGAATCATGAGTGTGGCGTCACGTGTGGTGTTATCAGGGACAATGTCTGTGCCAAGATTGATGGCCAATGATGTTTTGGCAGGCAGAGTGCTGACTATCTTGATGATATAATCGCCTGATTTGCTGTCATAGACGACAGAATGGTCAATGCGTCTCTTTATATCTGGTACAAGGGTATGGCGGTTGTCATCTGACGAGTAGCCGACACTTAGTTCAGAAGCGATATACTTGTCTCCAGCATTCTGCCCGAATGCTTTCTGTACGTCATAGTTAGCTGTCGGCCTGACCTCCGTATTATTAAAGTATATCAAATCCGGATTCCAGTTAGTATGATTCTCTTTTGCAAGAAGCGGGGCGTAGGATGACATCACGACGACATCGGCGTTTCGTTCGATGTTAGTGAGATAGGCAGCCTCGACAAGCGCGTTGCTGACGTTATTGCCCCATGAGGCCCACTCTCCGAAATAGACTTTCGTACCGTTGCGGTCATAACTGTCATAAAAGTCACGATGGTTGAAGAACCACCCTATGGAGTTATAGTAATGCTCATCGACAATCTCAATATTGTTCTCCTCTGCCGCCTTCCATCCATATTCATAGTCAGAGCCTGTCCAGAATGGGCCTACGGTGCCGACAATGGTTATCTCGGGATGGGCCTTCCTGACTCCATTAATGAGATACAGGTATCTCTCCATAAAGACATCGCTTATCAAATCTTCATTGCCAATGCCCAGATATTTCATGTTAAAAGGTTCAGGATGTCCGGCATCTGCTCTCATCTTCGCAAGCGATGATGTGCGTGCGTCGCCGTTAGCCCATTCGATGAGATCGAGAAGTTCCTGGAGGTAGCTCTCCATTGTCAGCGGATGTCCGTTATAAGTATAAGGCGAAGGCTTCCCACACAGTTCACGCTCAAACGGTATGCCCCCCTGCTGGCCGTTTCCGCCGCGATAGGAGTTCTGGCATGGGACTCCTGCCGCAAGCACTGGTATCGGCTCTGCGCCAATATCCTCACAAAACTGGAAATACTCATAGAAGCCCAGTCCGCGAGTCTGATGATAGTTCCATATATTCATATCTGGCTGACGCTCCCAAGGCTTTCCTACAGAAGCCTGCCAATGATATATGTTGTCTATGCCTTGTCCATGGGTGGCACATCCTCCGGGGAAACGCACAAAGCGAGGATGGAGGTCGGCTATGACCTCTGCGATATCTCTCCTCAAGCCATTTTTCCGGCCCTTGAACGTGTCTCTGGGGAATAGGGATATGAAATCAATCGCTATTTCTCCTTTCTGTAAAGGCTCTATTACGAGCGATGCGTTATCGGCTGTGGAAGACGGTATCAGGACAGCCGTTTTCTGCTGCCAGTTTCCAGATGCCTTGACTGTGCATGAGGCTAATGTGTTGCCAGCGGACACGAGGCTTATGCGTAGTCTTCCCTCACCTCTGACAAACATCGAGAAATCGTATCTCGCTCTTGCCTTGACAGCTATGCCGTCCCATCCGTCATTGACGAGACGCGCCCCTGGTGTTACTGTACGCAGGAGTGTATAATGAGAATTGTTCTTGTGTATAGGATTGGCATTTTCTATAAGCCATTCTGTCCCCTCTCCGTCAAGACGCCACGCCGTCCTGGCGTTCCATTTGCCATAATCAGAGGATGAATACTCAAAATCACGGTTCTGTATCAGCTCGGCATACAGCCCTCCGTCAGCTGCATAGCTTATATCTTCGAAGAAGATGCCCATGAGGTTAGGAGATATATCCTTTTTCCGGCTTGTATCTATGGTGATGGCCGCCTTGATATCACGCGCTTGCTCTGTGATAGCATTGGCTGATGTCACGAAGTTCTCTGCTGCCCAGACATTGTTGATGTCTGTGAAGGCTTTTTTCTTAAGC
>JBJEAW010000013.1:0-7125 GCA_051869435.1 Prevotella sp.
TATGCAAAGATAGTACAAATTGAAGACAATACAAAATAAAAAGCAATAAAAAAATCTTTCTTATCTCCATACCGCAGGCGTTGTCTGGCAGGGAGAGGGTGGACAGGCAGAAAACCGTGTGCTGGGCATTATTTGTAACATTTCCTTTACTCTTTGTAACAAACCAATGCCTTTTTCTGACTTATTTGTCGTAATTTTGCGAGCACAAACTGTAAATGAGGCCAATATAATTCACCTTCCCTCCAGTCAGACTTGCCGTAAGGAGGATGATTTCATGGGGAGGAACACCATACCATCAAAACTAACTAACACCATTTTTCCTGAATGAATAAAGTTTTAAGCGAAAAGGTTAAATCAGGATTCACAAGAAGCCTAATAGGCTTGAGCATGTTCCTTGCCTGTGCCACACAGACTGTGGCACAGGACAAGGCAGAGCCAGATGACATCACACGTACATTATCCAGCGTACAGCACCAACTGTCATCCTCCCGCCAGAGTGGTGAGGAAAACTGTCACGCACTGCGCGTCACGACCACCGAGCCGCAAGCCAATATATGGGACTGGCAGATACATTACAAGCTCGACACCCCGCTCACTGTGGGCAGGCAGTACACCCTGGTCATGCGTGTCAAAGGCTCGTCCACAGGCACTCTCGCCCTGTGGCCTATCGACACAGCGTCAGAGAACAAGAACCAATGGGGTGGCAGCAACGATGTCCAGTATCTTGCTGCCTATGACTTCGATACCTCATGGAAGACTTTCACATGGCATTTCTCTGCCCAGTTCCCGCTTAACGAGCTTGATTTCGTCTTCGGCTGTTATGGCGGAGACATATATTTTGACGACCTTGTGCTCACTGCCGAGGGCTCAGAGACCAACATCATTGTCAATCCTGGCTTTGAGAGCCCTATCACATCCCATTGGGAGAAGATAGGCTGGCAGGCGGGTGTCAGCTTCCAGATAGTCACCACATCGTCAAAGGCCGACCTCACCGATGCCATCAACGCCGCACGCGAGGTGCTCCTCCAGGCCGCGTCGCTGACACGCCAGGAGGCTGTCGCCGCACGTCAGGCTCTTGAGGCTGTGCTGCAAGAGGCTGAGACATTCTCCACGGATGACGATGCTGCCTATCTCGCTGAGGCAGAGAAGGTAAGGAATGCCGCCACACAGCTGGCACAATGGATTGGCGTGCCTGAGACGGCCGACCCGGATTTCCAGATTTATCTCTGTTTCGGCCAGTCGAACATGGAGGGCAACGCGCGTCCGGAGACACAGGATTATGAGAATATCCCCGAGCGCTTCAAGGTCATGGCGGCGGTCGATATGTCATCGCCACAGCGCAAGAAAGGCGAGTGGTACACCGCCATACCCCCACTATGCCGCCAGGGCACAGGGCTCACACCGGCCGACTATTTCGGGCGTACCATGGTAGAACGGCAGATGTCAGACATCACTGTGGGCGTGATAGACGTCGCGGTAGGCGGCACAAGCATACGTGGATTCATGGAAGAGCTTGTCGGAGACTATGTTGCGGGCGAGGCAGACTGGTTCAAGAGCTATATGTCAGCCTACGACAATAACCCCTTCCGCCGTCTCGTAGATATGGCGAAGATAGCCCAGCGCTATGGCATAATCAGAGGCATACTGATGCATCAGGGAGAGACAGACAACGGCAACAGCCAGTGGCCGTCGATGGTGAAGACTGTCTATACACGTCTTCTCGACGAGCTCGGGCTCAATGCCCTCAGCGTGCCGCTCCTTGTCGGAGAGATGGTACAGCAGGATCAGGGAGGTGTCTGCTATGGACAGAACGCCAACATCGCCACCCTGCCTGATGTCATACCGACATCCCATGTCATATCCTCAAAAGACTGTCCTGCCGCGTCAGACGGCCTCCACTTCACAGCAGAGGGCTATCGCATCATAGGGCGCCGCTATGCCGAGACAATGCTGGAGATTCTCTCACAGCAGACGGCAGGCATAGCGGGCGTTACTGCCGGAAAGGGAACAGTCGTGTCTGAGGAGTGCTACGACATCTCAGGGCGCAAGGTTGATGTCATCAACAATGGAGTCGTTATAAGGCGCCAGCATCTTGCCGATGGCTCACAGAGAGTGGTCAAGTATGTGAGGACAGGCCGGTGATGTCCACACACCGTCAAGGCTGCTGCTAAAAAAAATATCGCTGCTTCTGTTAAGGGTGGTTCTATAAATTAGCCTTGACAGATTTCGATTCTATTTTTGAGGTCAAAGTGCAAGTGAGAAAGGGAGCAATGCGGGCATTGTGACCGAGCGAACTTACACTTTTAGCCAAAAAGAGAGCGAAAGATGGCAAGACGTTATACCCCACTCTGAGAATACATCTACGGTGGTAATTTATAGAACCACCCTTAAGTGTATATACACTCTCATACGTATTTTTTAATGTAATCAGTCAGATTTAGGGGGCACTCGGGAAATCCTGTGTCAACCAGAAAGACAACCCCCCAAAAAATATCAACTCATCAACTAAATAAATGTTTATCGTCTGTTTATCGCCTTGAAGAGGATGGCAGCCTTCTGAAAAGAAGGTGGTGTCATGCTTCCGCTTTGGGCGTTAAGAGCCTGCTCTTATAAGACCAAAGCGGAAGCGTGGCACCAGGGCTCTGCCCCCATCATCTTCAAGGGGTTTATATTGGTTTTTGTGAGTCGAACTTACACAGGGTTTTACTGGTGCCCCAGATTTAGCCTTCATATCAAGCCGGCCTTCATTACTTCCCGCTGGTCAGTGGGGCCGTAGGGAGGTAATTGACATAGCCTGAGCACGCTCACCCTCTGCTCATCTGGCTTATCGGAAACGTTGGCTTCGCCTTCGTTCATTCCCGAGCTCCGCTCGCCTACCCGTAGCCTTTACCTCCCTTCGGTCAGTGGGTCCAAGGACAAGTCTTTCGCCATGGCAATGATTGAGCAAGTTCATCATTGCTCATCTGGCTTATCGGAAACGTTGTTTGTTGGTTTAGATAGTAACATATTTTGGTTTTTAGTTACCAGGTGGCGAGACGCACATTTGCAGCCGGCATTATCATCGGCTCATACAGCCCCAATGGCATGAGAATAGCCCTTCCCCACACACCACGCAGTTTTGGCAGCAGGGCGGTAAAATGGGGAACTGTGCAAATGTACGTCTTGAATTGAACACCTGAAGAGAAAGAAGCCCGGCCTCGTGAGAAGCCGGGCTTTTATTGGCTATGTGGGCATACCGGGGCGGGGATATATACCGTTAAGTGTATGTCCTCTTCTCCATATACATATCCGCCGCTCTGTCACACACACGCACCACGGGCTGGCATGAAGCCCCCGCCGCAGTGTATTGTCGCCGTGCGCTATTTGTCCTTCCGGCTGTCGGAAGACGGTGTTAGCTGCATGACGGCCTCATGGAGCATCCCACTGATGAACTTGTCGCCGCAGCTCTTTGCCATATCGACGAGTGCCGTCAGGCAGACGGTCTTCTCATGGTCAGAGAGCAGGGCGTGGTGTTTCTTGCATATCTCCAGCAGCTTTGTCGATACAGCCATGAGCATCGACTGTCCCTCGGTAGTGTTGGCCGACTGGAGGGCATCATTGAACGCCACCCTCAGATTGCCGAAGAGCCTCATGAAGTCTATATCGTCTCTCACCTCCAGCCCATTGCCCGCTGTACGTGTCCAGACAGGCGATGCCGCCTCCGCCTGACCGTCCCATACAGTGTCCGTCGGGATGATGTCCCTGTCGCCTATGACATACCGCCTTGTGCGCTCCCTGCCGTCCTTGTCCTTAGAGGTCATGGTGACTGTCCTGCCGTTAACTATTGTCCTGACCTTGTCTGGCTGTGGGATGGTGCCCGGGAGAGAGACTCTTGACTTATAGCCTTTTATATGGTAGAGCTTCACCCGAAGACGCTCGCCCTCGTCGTTCCACACGAGACCGTATGCGATATACTTATCTTTCTTCGCCTTGTCGGTAGTGATGATTATGTAGTAGTTGCTGTCGTCACGTGTGCCGAATTTCACCACATTCTGGTTATATGTACCATAGACAAGTGTCAGTATACGGGGGGAGGTGGTCTCTCCGGCCGTCTTGAAGAAGTATGCGTATCCGGAGTCACGGTCTTGCATGAAGACACTGACGAGATCGTCCACAAGTCTGCGGTCGCTCTTCTTCACCGTCAGCTCATTATATCTGCAGAACGTGGCAGGATCGTCTCCGTTGTCAGCCACCCATGTAGAAGAGACATGATGGAGTGTGTTTGTCTCAGGAAGCTTCGGTATGCGCTTCATGGCCGCAATGACATTCTCCTGTGACATAGCCGGCGCGGCATTGAGAATGATGGCAAGTAGAATAGTGATGTGTCTCATAGGGTTACTCATATATTACGCTTGATAGTGTGTTGCTGTTATTCGTTATCTCCTCAATCTGCAGAGCCTGCTTCACGTATAGGGCCTGCATCACGATGTCAAGGTCAGCCTCGCTCTGGCTGATATTGTGCAGGCTGTCGGCAAGGGCGGCTTTCGCCTCAGCGGCCATAGCCATGTAGTTTTTCTCTACAGGCAGCATGTATTTTGACCGTCTTACACGCTGCGTCCCCTCCTTAGGCTTAGGAATGCTTTCCACCGGGTGACAGTCCCCGCCACGGTTTGCGGCTGTGTCTGCCTTCTCATGCGTCTCAGCCGCCCGCTGTCGGGCATGCTTCTTGCCTGCGGCAGCGTCTGCCATCTCTGTATGACACTCCTGTGGCATGGTGTCAATAGACATTCGCCATACGGCCCCGCCAATCAAGACCAGCGCCGCCACAGCGGCTGCCACTCCTGCCCTACGGCTCCACAAGACGGAACGACGGGACGTTGAGGGTCTCGCGACATGTATGGCCGGAGACTCATGGCGGCAAGAGGCGGCCGGGGCATCACTGGCAGCATCATCGGTATCGTCTGTCCGGAACATGGCGAACATCTCCCGATACGCGTGCCAGTCATCGGCAGGAATATCGGCAGGCCTATCGGCCTCTGTCGCGCTGTCGAAGAAACGCTGCAGCCATGCCTCTTCCTCAAGGCTTGTCCCGCCAGCCATGAAGCGGCGGAGGAGTTGTGATATATTGTTGTCCATATTGTATCTTCTGTTTTAGGGGTAATATGCTCATAGTGAAAGTCTCACCATTGTCCGACAATCAGCGGGGGAAGATTATCGCCTCGTCCCCCCGGATAGTGGAGGGGGACAGGAGTCAGGTGGTGGCCCTGGCTTTGCGCTTCAGCTCGTCAAACAGCCGTCGGCGTGCCGCAGAGAGCATTGTGGCGACAGAGTGCTCGGCTATGCCCATGATGGCGGCTATCTCAGAGTTTGAGCGGTGCTCACGCTGTCTCATCGTGAGCACCTGCATCTCGCGCGGGGGCAGCCTCCTGATGCGTTCCATTATCCACGCCATATCCTCCTCGCCCTCCATGATGCGGTCAGGGCGTGTCCCGTCTGCCGCACCTATACATCCCGCCATGCTGTCTAAAGGCACTGTGCGCCTCCTGTCCCTCTGCCGGCAGAGGTCGATAGCGGCATGACGGGCTATGACGTATGCCATCCGTGTCGCCTCAGCCTTGCTATTGGGGATATCGTCGTGCACGCCCCACAGCTTCAGCATGGTGTCGCCGGCTATATCCTCAGCGTCTGTCTCGCCGAGAATGCGCCGTGCGGCATGCAAGGCTGTCATGCGCAGGTGTATGGCAATATGTTCAAACTCTTTCTGCTCCATGTATGGCGTGTAAGGCAGGGGTGGGGGATTGTGTGTGGTAGTGTGGTGTAGCCAGAGGATTGCGGTCCCCTGAGGGGCGGTGACGATGAGCGGCCTGAAGAGGATGGCTCAGGGGGTCATGTCAATCGCCGAGGTGTCTGTCTTTATCACATCGCCTGGGGCGGTCACCTCGGCGAGACGTGCGTGCGTCTCTTTCAGATTATTGGCCTTGCCCTTCAGGCGGATCTTCGAGCAGCCTGTGGCATGGCATTCGAGGAGGTTCATGACGTTTACCTCGCCCCTTATCTCTGTGGTACCCTGCGCGGCAAAGACCGCCTTATCGGCTTTCAACATGTCAAACGCGATGCGCCCAGTTCCCTCAGCCTGTACAAGCACATCGTCGCTCTCTATATTCCTGAGCTCTATCGTCCCTGCTCCCTTGATGTCCGTAAGCAGGTGGTCTGACATTATACCATCTACATGCAAGCTGGAGATGCCTATGGCGGAGATGCTGGATACGGGAGAGGATATTGATGCGAATCTTGCCGTGGCCGCGCCTGAGGCCCTCAGGGAGAAGCTTTTCATGCTGACCCGTCCTTTCATTGACACCGCGGCACATCCTGAGAGGGTGACATCGAGACTGTCGCCGTCAAGATTGTCTGCCGTGGCAAACTCTGCCGCACTCTCTGCACGGAGCGAGGCGAGTGATGGCGATGTGACATAGACCTTGGCGCCATTCAGCGCGTTGTCGTTTGTGTTATAGGTTATGCCGGCGAGCTGGCGCTTGGGGGTCTCGGCGTATATATGCAGCGTGCCCCTCTTCTCTTCCACCTTTATATATTCCTGTCCTTTCTCTTTTGCCACGACCCTCACAGTGTATGCGCTGCCGTGAGAGTACTCGACCTTTACGATGCTCGACAGCCAAAGACCGCCAAAGCGTCCTACTTTCACCTCGCGTGTTGTCATCACGTCTCCTCCTGCACAGGCGGGGACGGGAGACAGGACGAGGATGCAGAGCATAACCGCCGGCACAATGTTCAGGATGTGGCCCAAAAGAGTCACATGGGCGGCAAGAGTGACTATTCTGTGGCTTGATGGTCTCATGTCTCGTTTCATGATTGTGTGGATTTTTGGTGAAATGTATATTGGAGCTGACTTATGGCTCGGGGAGGCTCCATTCTTTGCCTATAATAACGTGCAGACAGCATGACGCTCCATGTCCGCACTATCATCTTTAACATTCTTTACGATTAGTCATCATCCCTTTGTGCTCCATGGTTATGCAGGGGGCAAAAACAAAAAAGCCCTTCTCTGCGAAAGAGAAGAGCCATCATGATGATTATGAGCGGAAAACGAGACTCGAACTCGCGACCCCAACCTTGGCAAGGTTGTGCTCT
>JBJEAW010000014.1:0-29937 GCA_051869435.1 Prevotella sp.
AGGGGGGGACACGAGGGGGCACGAGCCAAAAACGGCTCGTGAATTGGAGGAAGAGAACAGACGAAAGGACGGGCGGCGATTGAATCGCCGCAGTAAAGACGGCATAAGAGAGAAAGGAAGGGAGGAAGGAGGGCAGATGGAGGAAGGGAGGGCAGAGGAAGGAAAGATCAAGGAAGGAGGAAGATTTATCGCCCCATACATTATTAGCGAATATGGCAAAAGCGGCTATGTTGAGTATTACTCACATAGCCTGATATTGTTTGTGGGCAAGTTCGACACAGAACCACACGGCCAACATGGACCTTGTAAGTTTAACATAGACCTGCTATTTCAACACATAGCCACAAGATCAACGTAGACCTTGCAAGTTCAAAATAGACCTGCAATTTCTGGTAGATGAGGACAAAGAAATTCCCCAAAACAAGAACTGGGCAGCGCTATGGGATGTGTGAGATACGGTTAGGTATATTGATGGCTATTACCTGTCACATATTCATGTAGCTATCCTTAAATCCAAGGAAATATAAGACGCCATCAAGTCCAATGGTGTTTATCGCTTGCTTTGCGTTTGCAACGACTCTTGGCTTTGCGTGGAATGCTATTCCTAATCCTGCTGTAGATATCATTGGCAGGTCGTTTGCTCCATCTCCGACAGCGATGGTCTGTGCGAGATCAACTTTCTCTACCTGTGCTATCAGTTTCAACAACTCGGCTTTTCTTTGCCCATCTACTATATCTCCGATATATCTGCCTGTGAGTTTTCCGTTATCATCTATCTCCAGCTCATTGGCATACATATAATCAATATTGAATTTGCGCTGTAGATATTGTCCGAAATACGTGAACCCACCACTCAGCACAGCTATTTTGTAACCGTATCTTTTCAATACCGACATGAGCCTTTCCACGCCCTCTGTTATGGGCATGTTCTCGGCAATCTCCCTCATGACGTTGGCGTCGAGCCCTTTCAGCAGCGCCACTCTCTGCCTGAAGCTCTCCTTGAAGTCAATTTCTCCCCTCATTGCGCTCTCAGTTATAGCCTTTACCTTGTCTCCGACGCCTGCTCTCATGGCGAGTTCGTCGATGCATTCGGTCTGTATCAGTGTCGAGTCCATATCGAAGCATATCAGTCTTCTCATGCGTCTGAACATGTCATCGCGTTGTATAGAGAAGTCGAAGGCGAGTTCTCCGGACATCTGCATAAGCTGTGACTGCATCTCAGCGAGACAATGTGGTGTCCCACGCAATGAGAACTCAATACAAGCCCTTACATTACGCTCAGGATGCATGAGAGAGCGGCGGCCTGTCAGTCGGATGATAGAATCGATGTTGAGTCCCTGGTCTCTTATTGCTTTTGATGCCACAGCCACCTGTCTTGCCGAGAGGTCTCGCCCGATGACGGTAAGGATGTATCTGTTTTTTCCCTGCTGGTTTACCCAGTTCTCATACTCATCATCAGTGACAGGCTTGAAATCGATATTGATATTCAGCTCGGTAGCTTTGAACAGGAGTTCTTTCATTACCTGTCCTGAGAGGCGTTCCTTTATTCTGAAGAGTATTCCGAGCGACAGTGTGCTATGGATGTCGGCCTGTCCGATGTCGAGAATCTGTGCGTCATAGCGCGCCAATATCTCAGTGACAGACGCCGTCACGCCAGGTCTGTCTTGTCCCGCAATGCCTACAAGAATCTGTTCTTGTTTTTCTTCCTGTTGACTCATCTTTGTATAACGTTAGGGAAAAAAGTTGGGGCTATTAAGTTAACCCCACCTTAAAATCAGATAGACTCAAGTATATGCTTCAGCACGACAGAGCATGATATCTCACGGTTGGCTGCCTCAGGGATAACGAGAGACGCTGGCGACTCTATGACATCGTCAGTAACGATGAGTCCACGGCGCACAGGGAGACAGTGAAGGAACTTGCCGTTGTTTGTCCATGACATATGCTCTGTGTCTATTGTCCACGTCATGTCCTTCGAGAGGATCTTGCCATAGTCAGCCGGATTTGTCACACCTGGGCATGACCAGTTCTTTGCATAGACGAAGTCAGCCCCCTCAAGAGCCTTCCTCTGGTCATACTCGACAGTGGCGTGGCGTGTCTCTCCGGTATGGGGGTCGGTATATTCGAGGAACTTAGGGTCGAGCTCATAACCGTGTGGATGTGTCACGACAAGCTCCACGTCAGGCGCGGCGAGCATCCACTGGGCGTATGAGTTGGGCACTGCCTGAGGGAGAGCCCTGCAATGAGGAGCCCATGTCAGCACTGCCTTCATCTTCTTGTGGTTGAAGTCAAAGGCCTCGGGATTGCCGTTGGCAAAGGGGAGAATGTTGTCCTTGGCCCATGACTCCTCCATGGTTATGAGATCGGCAAAAGCCTGGAGCGGATGCACTGTAGCTGTCTCCATGGCAAAAACGGGTTTGCCACTGTATTTTAGGAACTGGTTGAGGACTGTCTCCGCATAGTCATAATCGCGGTCAGAGAGCCCTGCAAACGAGCGCACCCCGATGACATCACAGTAACAAGCCATGACGGGTATGGCCTCAAGCAGATGCTCAGCCTTGTCCCCGTCCATGATGACTCCACGCTCTGTCTCAAGCTTCCAGGCACCAGCGTTGACATCAAGCACGATGACATTCATGCCAAGGTTCATCGCCGCCTTCTGGGTTGAGAGACGTGTGCGCAGCGAATTGTTGAAGAATATCATCATGAGAGTCTTGTTATGACCCAGATGCTGATACTTGAAACGGTCGTTCTTAATCTCGAGTGCCTCCTGCATAGCCTTCTTCAGGCAGCCGAGGTCTTGTGGGTTGACAAATGATCTCATCGGTAATAATGGTTTTATCCTACACATGTTCCTGTACCATACATCAGGTTGCGGACTGTGTGGGTGAGGGTTTCTTGTTTGTGATGCAGAGCGTATGGAGTCTTGTCCGGAAGACATGGCGGTGTTGTCACCGGCGTGTCTGTCCATGTCCGTCTATCAGCCATTTGTATGTTGTCATCTCATTGAGCCCCATGGGACCGCGTGGTCCGAGCTTCTGTGTTGAGATTCCAATCTCTGCTCCTAACCCGAACTGTGCGCCATCGGTGAACGATGTCGGGGCATTGACATAGACACAGGCGGCGTCAACGTGCTGTCTGAAAAGCTCTGCTGATGTCTCGTCGTCAGTGATGATACACTCTGAGTGGCCTGAGCTGTACCGTCTGATGTGGTCAAAGGCGTCTTCTAAGGTGTCAACAGTCTTCACGCTCATCTTGTAGCCCATCCACTCACGGCCGTAAACGTCCTTGTCGTCGTCGGCACACAATACGGCATCGTCAAGCATCTTAGCCGCACGCTTGTCGGCATAGATTGTGACACGGCCGGCCATAGGCTCGCAAAGAGCCTTCAAATCAGTGAGTCTGTCCTTGTGTATGAGCAGACAGTCGAGGGCGTTGCAGACAGAGACACGTCGTGTCTTGGCATTGTTTATGATGGCCTTGCCCATCTCCAGGTCTCCATATTTGTCAAAATAGGCGTGTACGACGCCTGCACCAGTCTCTATGACCGGTATGCGGGCATTGTCCCTGACAAACTCTATAAGTCTTTTCCCTCCTCGCGGAATGCAGATGTCAACATACCCGACAGCGTTCAGCATCTCATGAGTTGCCTCGTGAGTGGCAGGCATCAGGTTTATGATATCGGGCGAAACGCCATGCTCATTGAGCACACGCTTTATGAGCTTCACGGCAGCACGGTTCGAGTCGTCGGCATCCTTTCCGCCTTTGAGAATGCAGGCATTGCCTGATTTCAGACAGAGGGAGAATACATCGAACGTGACATTAGGGCGTGCCTCATATATGACACCTATGACCCCGAATGGCACGGAGATACGGCGCAGATGCAGCCCATTGTCAAGAGTGCGCTCACACGTGATGTGTCCAAGAGGTGATGGCAGGCACGCCACATGACGCATGTCAGACGCTATGGCGTCAAGGCGCTCAGGTGTGAGCAGGAGACGGTCATACAACGGATTGAGCCGTTCCATGCGCGAGAGGTCGGCAGCGTTAGCCTCAAGCAAGGCGTCTGCATTATGCTTTATGGCATCGGCCACCGCATGAAGGACAGCCGATTTGTCTGCATCGGACAGCCGTGCGAGATACAGGCTGGCATCCTTTGTCTTTCTGAATATATCTGTCATGACGGTATGAATTCAGTGAATGGTGTCTCTGCGGGGTGCTCAAGAATATCGGTGAGGATATGCTCACGCGTGCCGTTGGCAATGACAACGCGTATGCCCTTGGCTGCCACAGCTCGCGCTGTGTTATACTTTGAGGTCATGCCTCCACGTCCGGCCGAGCTTTTCGACTGTTGTATATAGCCATCGAGACAGTCTGAAGGCTTCACATGCCTTATGAGCTGGCTCATAGGGTCTGACGGATTGCCTGTGTATATACCGTCGATATTGGACAGAAGGACGAGAGTGCGTGCGCCGACCATGCATGCTATAAGTCCTGACAGCTCATCGTTGTCAGTGAACATCAGTTCTGTCACGCACACGGTGTCGTTCTCGTTGACAACGGGTATGACACCATTATCGAGCATCACCTCCATACAAGCCTTCTGGTTGTCATACTGCTGGCCTGCCATGAAGTTCTCCTTCATTGTCAGAATCTGGCCTATGTGCAGCCCATGCTCACGGAAAAGCTGGTAGTAGAGGTTAATGAGCTTCACCTGGCCTATGGCAGAGAACAGCTGGCGCTGCTCCACGGTGTCGAGTTCGAAGCCCACCTTCAGCTCGCTACGTCCACAGGCCACAGCTCCTGATGTCACCAGAATCACCTCGTAGCGGTGTTCTTTCAGCCATGCTATCTGATCGACGATGGCAGAGAGGCGTGTTATATCAAGCTTCCCTTTCTGGGTGGTGAGGACATTTGAGCCCACCTTGACTACTATTCTTTCCACGACTTGAAATCAATGTTATACACACTTTCTCACTTCTTCATGCCTGCTTTTAGGCATCTTATCACGGCAGAGTTGAACGATGCGTGGTCCAGCTCGTTAAGCCCCTTTATAGTCACTCCGCCCGGTGTCGTAACCTTGTCGATTGCAGCCTCTGGGTGCAAGCCGGTCTCTGTGAGCAGCGTCACAGCCCCCTGCATGGTCTGCATCGCTATGTCCTGTGCATCCTTGGGGTAGAATCCCATCTCCACGCCGCCTTCCATCATGGCCCGTATGAATCTCATGACGTAAGCTATGCCACAGCCAGCCATCATCATTCCGGCAGCGACAAGCCGCTCCTCGCAGACCTTGACGGCACCGACAAGCGAGAAGAGCCTCTCGACATAAGCGACAGCGGACGGCAGGACACCATCGGCCGCGGCAAGGAATGTCATGCTCTCCCCAAACTCTGCCGCGATATTCGGCATGGCATAGAACACCTGCGCGCTCTGCTCATGGAGCATATCCCTGAGGTCTGAGGCCTGGATATTGGCAGCAACGGAGACAATTATCTGGTTGTTTAAGTTTACGATTGGTGTGATTTCATCTATCACATGGTTTATCAGCCATGGCTTCACAGCCAGGATGATGATATCAGCGTCTGCCGCTGCTGCCGTATTATCCAATGTCGTGTGCAGCTCAGGAAACTCATCGCTCATCTTGTCAAGCGTCTTCTGCGTCTTGGCTGTCACCGTTATCTCCAGGCCTTCAGGCATCTCATTCTCGCGTGCGGCCTTGGCCCAGCCCTTTATAAGGGCGCCGCCCATATTGCCCGCACCTATAACAGATATCTTCATATGGCTAAATCACTTTCTTGAAACGTTCTATAAAATCATCAGCATCGGCCTTGGTGATGCACAATGGAGGCAGAAGACGGAGCACATTGGTGCCTGAGCATCCTGTGAAACAGTGCTGCTCGCTGACGAGGCGTGTGCGTGGCTCCTTGTAAGGGATATCAAGCTCGATGCCTATCATGAGGCCGCGGCCGCGGACATCGACGATATGCGGGCACTCACTCTTCAGCTCACGCAGGCGCTGCATGAGATACTCGCCCACCTCACGGGCATTCTCCACAAGCCTCTCGCTCTCCATGACATCCACGACAGCTATCGCTCCGGCACATGCGAGGTGGTTCCCGCCGAATGTCGTGCCAAGCTGTCCATAGACAGCCTTGAATTTTGGGGATATCAGTACGCCGCCCATAGGGAAGCCGTTGCATATTCCCTTGGCAACAGTGACAACATCAGGAGCCTGACTCATATCGTAATTTCCGCTGGCATCCGTATCCATCAGCCACTGGTGGGCGAAGAATCGGCCTGAACGGCCATAGCCACACTGTATCTCGTCGCATATGAGGACAGTGTCATACTTTGTGCAGAGCTGGCGCAATGCGAGATAGAAGTCCTTATCTACAAGGCGTATGCCGCCGACCCCCTGAATACATTCTATCAGCACAGCGCATACGTCACATTTTGCAAGTTCCGCCTCCCATGCCTCTATATCGTTCATTGGGAGATAAGTGACATGTCCGTTCTGGTTGACCGGGGCGATAATCTTAGGGTTATTGGTGGCCTCCACAGCGAGCGATGTGCGGCCGTGGAAAGCTTTCTCAAGTGAGAGAATACGTGTGCGGCCGTTATGGAAGCTTGCCAGCTTCAGGGCGTTCTCGTTGGCCTCAGCGCCTGAGTTGATAAGGAAGAGGCTGTAAGCCTCATAACCGCAGATATGTCCGAGCCGTGTGGCGAATGTCTTCTGGAGTGGGTTCTGTACAGAGTTGGAGTAGAATCCGAGCTTGTTCAGCTGGCATGTCATAGCCTCCACGTAGTGTGGATGGCAGTGTCCTATGCTTATGACTGCATGGCCTCCGTAGAGGTCAAGATATTCTTGTCCCTTGTCGTCCCATACTTTACAGCCGAGACCTTTGTCGATAGTGACATCAAGGAGTGGATAAACATCGAATAGTTTCATACGTCGAAATTATTAGAAAGCCGAGGCTTTCAGGTTCAGTCCGGTATGCTCGTCGATACCGAACATAATGTTCATGTTCTGGAGAGCCTGGCCTACGGCTCCCTTCAGCAGATTGTCTATTATGGAAGTGACGACGATCTTCTTCCCGAAGACATCGACATGGACGAGAGCCTTGTTCGTATTGACCACCTGCTTGAGGTCGAGAGGCTTCTCTGAATAGTGTGTGAAGGCGGCGTCGGCATAGAAAGCCTTGTACAGAGAGACTATCTCTGAAGCGTCGGCCTTACTGTCGAGCGTCACCACCTCTGTGCAGAAGATGCCCCTGGGGAAGTCTCCACGATAGGGGATAAAGTCGAGCGATATGCCCTTTGTCTCAACATCATCGTACCCACTGTCGAGAGTGTCAACGACAGCGGGCGCGCCCTGTGGCCTCAGTTCGTTCAGTGTCTGGCATATCTCGTGCAGATGCTGGTGGGAGAAGAGCTTATAGACGGAGAAGTTATTATTGCGCCATGAGAAATGGGTTGTACCCGATGGCTTCTGCCCCGCTCCTGTCGAGCCTGTCACGGCGTTCACGCTGATGTCGTGAACAAGCTTTCCTGCCTTGGCGAGAGGCAGCAGTCCGAGCTGGATACATGTGGCGAAGCATCCCGGATTGGCAAGATGCAGACACTGTGCGATGGCATCTCTGTGAATCTCTGGCAGACCATAGACATAGTCATGTCCGCCCTTGATGCGGAAATCCTGCGCAAGGTCGATTATCTTCAATCCTGACGGGAGGGAGTGTTCCTTAACGAACGCCTCACTCTTGCCATGGCCGAAGCAGAAGAAAAGTACATCAACGTCTGAGAAAGGCATATCGGCGGTGAACTCAAGCTCTGTCTCTCCTATAAGCCCCTCATGGACATCATAAACCTTATTGCCAGCATTCGACTCGCTGTTGGCAAAAACAATCTCTACTTGTGGATGGTTCAGCAGGAGGCGTATAAGCTCTCCGCCGGTGTATCCTGCTGCTCCTAATATACCTACTCGTACCATAAAAATGTATAATAATCTGTTTTACCTTAATGCCCTTTGCCTCAAGCCGTATCATAATATCCTGCCTGCCGACAGAGGTAAGAAGCTGTGGCATGGACTTAACCCACCTATACAATAAGAGGACCACCCCGTGACACTATGTCCGGTAACGGCCCCTCAATACTGGTTCAAAGATTTTTTGCTACACGTCCTGACGCTGACAGCGGGCGGGAAGCTTAGCATGCATCACACGACAGCAGCAAACACTGTCCCCCTATGCATACTTAAAGCATACTCAGCGGCACGAGTGTGTTACCATGCCACATTCTCTCTGCCCCATCATTCTATCCACAGAGACACCCTCGTCCCAAACGGACGCAATACTTTCTGTCTGCCAGCGGACACTCTGCATTGAGCCTCCGCCAACGGCATACAGCTGTATGAGCCTATTGTCCATTAAAATGTGTCGGGGTGACCAGACTCGAACTGGCGACCACACGCCCCCCAGACGCGTACGCTAACCAACTGCGCCACACCCCGATGACAATATTCCCATAGTTAAGGAAGATCCCGTTTAACCGCACTTCTTTACTGAATAATCTGCACAGGCAATCCACAGAACCTACCATAAAGATTGGAGGATGCACGCCGGCAGAAAGGCTTCTGAAGCCCATGACAGACATGCAGCAGTCGGGGTGACCAGACTCGAACTGGCGACCACACGCCCCCCAGACGCGTACGCTAACCAACTGCGCCACACCCCGATATCCTAACCGTAAGACACTGACTGGCATATGACCGTCTACCCACATCCTGCCACGGCATAAACCCGCGGCAAAGGATGGCTTTCGATTAAGACCACGCAAAATTAGTCATAATTTTCCAATTATACAAGCGTTTCACTGCAAAACTAAACAAAAGCCTTGCATTTTCGGCCTTTTGTCCTTGAAAATTGTATATAATGTGCATATTCATATACTTTATGGTATGCTGTCATGCGTTTCTTTCTGCCCATTATCCCGATGCCTATTATGTCAAAGCCTTTATCGTGTATGGTGGGGATGGCGGGACTTTGTGTCCATCAAAGGCCATAGCGGCGGAGTATGGACAGAGACAAATACTGGGGCATTAGGAAAATCCTGTGTCAACTGGAAAAACAAAAACCGAAATCACCCCCTTGCGCCTGATGCAAAATGGCTCTTGCGAGCCATCAATGCCGCAGCCGCCTGAAAATCCTTGAGCAAGCTCAGAATTTTTCAGACGGCTACATCATCACCCTGTCGGGTTTTGCATCAATCACAAGGCGATAAACAGCAAATAAACCTTTTCTCGCCGGAAGCTACGGATAGGAGAGCAAAGCTCGTGATTGGCAATGATTGAGCTTGCCTCTGCCTCTACTCGTCTGGCTATCGAAAAGGTTTATCATTCTGTTTATCGCCTTGAAGAGGATGGCAGTCTTCTGAAAGAAGGTGGTGTCAGTCTTCCGCCGGGGGCGTTAAGAGCTCACTCTTACAAGACCGAAGCGGAAGACTGACACCAGGGGCTCTGCCCCCCACACATACTCTGCAAGGGGTTTATCATGGTTTTTTGTGATTCGTAACTGATACAGTTCTTTTTACTGGTGACCGCAAATATTTCTGGCATTGCCATCAGAGGGTAATGCCAGAAATATATTGTATGAGTTGTATTATGTAGCAAGATTCACTTTGCGGTGAAGCTTGTCACTGACGTTGTCCCTGTCATGGTGCTGCCGAGATACAGTCCGTGGAATGATGTCTGGGCGTCAGAAGGCTCGTCACTGCCATATCTGAGCGTGTATGTCCCACCCTTCTGCATCCCTGACGCGGTGAGCATGGTACACTTGCTGCTCACATTCCCGTCGAGAGAGAATGTCACGAGATTCTTCCCCGTGCTGTCTGCAAGGGTGTAGTAGCGTCCTGCCTGGAAACTAACCGATGATGTCACGAAGGCGTAACCCTGTGAGGCTGTCGCGAGAGTCGCGCTGCTTGAGCCGCCCTGACTGCCGCCGAGACTTATAGCCGTGCCGCTGCCTTTTATCTGTATGTATGAGTTGGAGTCGCAGTCGAAGCCCATCTCTGCCCCTCCACTCGTGCTGTAAGCCAACACCACACCGTCGCCGATGACAATGGCTCCTGCCTTGCCATAGTTTGAATCGACAGCGTCATTGCCTGTCGAGCAGCAGACTGTCACGCCGCCACCGAACACGATAGGGCCGTCGCTGTTTATCGCGTCGTCATAGCATCTCAGATAATGATGTCCGCCAGAGATATTGATGCTTGTCTTTGACTCTATGCCCTCGGCTCCGCTGCTGGCTGTCGCCACCGTCACTTCTCCGCCATATATATTTATGGCGCCCATGGCCTTGATAGCCTTGGCCGACGATTCTGAGTTGTCCTGGCCTCCGGGGAAGTTACCTCCACCAGGCCCTCCACCGGCACCTCCGCCCCATCCTCCACCAGCACGTGTTGTCAATGAGGTTGAGGATGCTGGCGTCGTGGCTGTGCCTCCTGTTGTCGAAGCGACAATCTGGGGACCCTCTTTTGTTTCTTGTTCGCCTATGACAATTGTTCCGTCAGACTTTATACACTTTCCGCCGGCGCCTGTAGCCGTCAGCCGGAGGTTGCCATTGATGATGTTCACTGACGTGTCAGAGCTGATACACTTGGCCGACTGCTCTTCCGTCCCGTCATCAAACGTCGCGCCGGAGTTGCTGATGGTTATGTCTCCGGCCCCGATGTTCACATTGCCGTCGGCTTTCATGCCCTTGCTGCCATTGCCGGTCATGGTGATGGTGATGGCGGGCACGCTCTTCGTGTCGTTGATGTTGATGTCTGTGTCGGCCTTCAGGCCGGAGACATCCTCGCCAGAGCATGTGATGCCGAACACACCTCCCTGAATCCACAGCGAGCCATCAGCATAGTCCTCGTCATAATCCTCGTCGCCGCAAAGCTCTGCCTGTATGCCGTCGCCGCCCACATCGTGTATGTTCACAGTATATCCGTTGGCAAGGAAATACTGCCCGCAGTGTATGCCGTCAGACACGGCCGCGAGGACATTGATTGTGCCGTCCGACTTTTTCAGCTGTATATACTCTTTCGCGCTGATGGCGTGCTTCGTGTTGCCCGTCACGTTCAGCGTCCCAGACTTGTCTATCTCAAGATGGCCCTTACAGTAGAGCGCGGCCTTCCAGTCTCCGCCGCTGCCGTCTGTGAGGGTGTTGACAGTGCCTTTCTTCAGCTCCATGGCGATGCGTTTGCCACACTCTATATCGATGGCAGGCCCTGAGGGGTTGGTTATCGTGACGCCATTGAGCACAATGGTAGTCTTGTAATCAGCCTTGTAAAGGAACGACCCGCAGGCTGTCGCGCCTGCCAGCTCGAATGTCAGCTCCGTCTCCACATTACTGTTAGTGACAGCGACAGCGGCACCGCTCACAGCCGCTGACACACCCTGGAGGAGGTAAGGGTTATCGACCATGGCCGACGCGCCGTCGTATCTCACACTGAGAGAGGCGGGAGCCTCGGCATATCCCATATCCACGACACGGGCACAGTCGATGGTGACAGACACCACTCCGGCAACGATAGTGAACTGGCTCAAATCCTTGCTGAATGTTATCTCGTCAATCATAGATACCGGCGCGTAGTCTGTGACACCGTCCGTGCGCTGTATTCTCAGAGCCTGCTGTGCCATGAGCGCCTGTGCCATGAAGACACAGAGGATGATAAATGCAGATAGTCTTCTCATTTCTTGACCTTACGTGTCTCCTTGCCCACCTTTATGATATATACGCCTTTCTGTCCCATCCTGTCGGCCTTTGCCCCGTCGAGAGTGTATATTGAGGTGGCAGCCTCTGTCTCTGCGGTGGCCTTGGATATTGCCGACGGTGTAGAGTCGGCATTGCCGAAAGTCATGCTTGTTATGGCAGACATGGCATAGGCTCTTGTCGTGCCGTCGCTCATGACGACAACCATGTCTGTCTCTGTATATGTCACCCTGCTTATCTCAGCAAGGCTGATGGCGTGTTCCGTGCCGGCTGTCCTTATGAGCAAGGACATGTCGGCGGCGGCAAGGCATGAGGCTGTCATCCCTAACGCCAGAAATGAGAGTATTATCCTTTTCATAAAAATGATGTGTTTTGTATAAAATAAAAGAATGTTCAGTTTGTTCGTCTTCGATCAGTCAGGTATGACACAGCATAGTGCTGTGCATATTCACGGCTGCAAAGATATATCCTGACCACGGTTTACGCATTATCTTTTCATACCAAATCATGTACTTTTTCTTACCAAATGTTATTTTTAACATGAAAACAGTTATGATTTATAGACATTTTAGTATATTTGCAACCCAGCGGACAGACACCATCCCACCATAACGACGACTATACATGGCCACATCAGACATCATAGACTATCACCATCCACAGCCACCTCATTTCGGCGACACGCTCTGCGGCAACAGTGAATCATTCTTCGGCGACGACATCATCATCCTCCACACGAACGACAAGATGATACGCCAGACGATAGGCAGCGGCACCCCGCGGCGCCTGCACGACATGCGCATCGGACTGTACATCAACGGCGAGCATGAGAGCGTAGTGAACCTTGAGCACAAACTGGCGCTCAAGGGCACACTGGAGATTTACTGCCCCTGCACGATATACCAGATGTGCCGGGCGAGCGACGACCTCGAGATGTACGAGCTGATCCTATCGCCCGACACCCTCACAGAGCTGCTCTCTGGCAATGTGCCAACGCTGTTTCAGAGTGCGGCGACAAGCCTCAGCGTCCAGCTGTCTGAGAATGAGCAGCGGCAGTATCTCGACATGATGAGACTGCTGCTATCGCTGCTGAGGACTGTCGGCGAGCGTCATCCCGCCGTACGGGGGATGGCATACACGCTGATGCACTACAGCGCACACCTTTTCGGCAAGCACGACGAGCGCGGGGCGAGGCCACAACGGCGGCAGGAAATATCTTCAACGAGTTCTCACGTATGCTGACACTCGCCGAGGGGAGGCAGCGCCGCCTGGCATACTTCGCCTCAAGGCTCAATGTCACAGAGCATTATCTCAGCCTTGCCGTGAAACAGGCGACAGGCTCGACAGCGAAAGACTTCATCGACAACAGCGTCATAACAGAGATAAAGATTCTGCTGCGGCTCTCTGACCTTACCATACTCGAGATTTCCCACCGTCTTGACTTCCCGTCGGACAGTTTCCTCTGCCGATACTTCAAGCGGCTCACGGGGATGACCCCTCTTGAATACCGCTCGGCCAACCATTAGGCCGGCAGACAAAAGGGATGGGGATGCCTCGGCACATAGAACGGGAAAAGGGTGTGAGCTTATAAGGCCCTGTGTTCATGACACCGTCTTCAAGACGCTCGAAAGGCTCTCATATCCAACGCCAAAACACAGACAGGACAGGAGCGGTATTGTGGGTGTTTGTCATTCAGTGCTTTTGAGCCGCTCATTCAGTGCTTATGAGCCACTCATTCAGTGCTTATGAGCCACTCATTCAGTATCTTTGACAGAATGTCCCAGAATGCCGCTCTCAGCCAGACACGCACCGCACATATGCAACAGCCAATAACCCGCACATATACAGGATGTTGGCCGACGTGCTGACACCTTGACACTGACAGCGCAGAAAGACTGAATGAGAAAGCGGGATTATCAAGAAACGGAGAGCAAGCCATGGCGAGGGGACCTCTGAGAAAATTCCCTCCTCCTCCTCAAATTTTCTTCCGATTCCAATTTACTCCCGTGGGAAGACCTCAAAAAAAACTCCTTCCCCCACCCTATCCATGTCTTTGAAAGCAAACAAAAACAAAGGCCGCTATACTCAGCCACATCTCCTTATGTAATAAGAAAATGGCTAAGTATAGCGGCCGCGCCGTATTCTGGCAAGTTATATGTAATTGGCTCCAATGCTGATGGATGCACGGGGAGTGGAGCCATGGCTGTCCTACAGCAGGGGGAAGCCCGTTGCAGAAATAGCTTTTGATGGGTCAGTCTGTGCCGGAGACATCACTTGCGCTCGTCAGGATGGGCGAGATAGTATGCACGCAGTGCTGTCGATGTCACCTTTATGAATCCCTTCGCGTCTTCTGATGTCCACGCCTTTGCTGTCTCACCATATTCGCCGAGCTTGTTCTTGACGAGATCATTAGGCGAATCGACTCCGACAGTCTCGAATGTGAGTGGGCGGAGGAGAAGTGTCACCTCGCCTGTCACATTACGCTGTGACGACTCGAGCATGGCCTCGATGTCCATCATGACAGGCTCGAGATATTGTGACTCGTGGAGGAACATGCCGTACCAGTTGGCCACCTGGTCCTTCCAGTACTGCTGCCACTTGGAGAGTGTGTATTTCTCGAGGAACCTGTGTGCGCCGATGATGAGCATCGGGGCTGCCGCCTCGAATCCCACACGGCCCTTGATGCCGATGATAGTGTCGCCCACGTGGCAGTCGCGGCCTATTCCATAAGCTGAGCCGATGCGCTCCACCTCCTGTATCGCCTTTATCTTGTCGTCATAGCGGACACCATTGACTGACACCAGCTGTCCCTTCTCGAAGCCGAGCTTCAGCGTCTCTGGCTCCTCTTTTGTGACATGTTTCAGATAGGCTGTCTCTGGCAGTCCCTGCTTCGAGTCGAGTATCTCTCCGCCGCAGATGGATGTGCCCCACAAGCCTACATTGTATGAATACTTCAGCTTGGTGAAGTCAGCGTAGTATCCATTGGCGTTAAGATAATCGACCTCCTCCTGCCGGGAGAGGTTCCTGTCGCGTGTGAGAGTAATTATCTCCACACCAGGAGCCATGACGAGGAATGTCATGTCGAAGCGTATCTGGTCGTTGCCGGCACCTGTCGAGCCGTGCGCTATGGCGTCTGCGCCTATCTCCTTGGCATAGCGCGCGATGGCTATGGCCTGGAAGATGCGCTCAGAAGAGACTGAGATAGGATAGCAGTTGTTGCGTAGGACATTGCCATAGACCATATACTTGAGCGATTTCTCATAGTATTCCTGTGTGACATCGAGTGTTATGTACTTCACGGCGCCGAGCTTATAGGCGTTCTCCTCGTTCTGCCGGAGCTGCTCTGCTGAGAATCCTCCCGTATTTGCACACGCTGCATAAACCTCGTATCCCATCTCCTTTGTCAGATACATGACATTATATGATGTGTCGAGTCCGCCACTGAAGGCGACCACCACTTTCTTTTTCTTCTCCATCGTTGTTGTGTGATTTATGTTTGTCTTTTATTTTGTTTGTCCTTTTTATGCCGGACATAGACTTGTCTCCGGCATATTGTTGCCGCTGTGGCATGTCATTCCATGCTGTCAGAAGTCTATGCCCCTCACTGTCAGTGTGCGCACGATGTCCTGGAATACGCTAACGGGTGTCGGCTCTCCCTTATGCTTCTCGGGGTCGTAGAGCATACCGGTGCATATGCAGAACTTGCGGTTCTTGGCCACGAGGATGTCGTGATTGCAGCATCCCTCACACCCTTTCCAGAAGGCGTCATCGTCTGTAAGCTGGTTGAAGGAGACGGGGACATACCCGAGCTGTGTATTCATCTTCATGACAGCATCGCCCGATGTGAGGGAGAATATCTTGGCGTCAGGCCAGCGGACACGTGCCAGAGTGAAGGTGTAATCCTTTATCCTGCGTGCCACGCCCATACCCAGGAAGTCTGGATGGACTATGAGTCCGGATGTCGTGACATAGTGTTTGTTGCCCCATGTCTCGATATAGCTGAACCCGGCGAAACGGTCTCCCGCAAGAGCAAGGACAGCCTTCGACTCTTTCATCTTCGTGGCGACATACTCGTGGGTTCTCTCTGCTATACCAGTCCCACGGCGCTTTGCCGCCTCACGTATAGTGTCGATGATGGTATCTACATATTTCTCGTCATCGGCATCAGCAACCTTAATTCTTATATCGTTGTTCATATCATTCTTAAAAAACAAGGATCGTGTCCATTTTTCTGTCCTCCTTACTTGATGTCGGGTATGACGTAAGCCAATGCGTCAATCACATCCTCGCGCCTTGCATCCTCAGCCAGCACGATGAATATCGTGTCGTCGCCGGCTATCGTCCCGAGTATTGTCCTTATGCGCGAGTTGTCTATATTGTACGCGATGCTCGACGCATACCCCGGTCGCGTGCGTATGACACCCATATTGCCAGAGAATGTTATGGAGACAAACCCTGACGAGAGGAGCATCTCACGCGCGGACATAGGCTTCTGGACACGCTTGTACATCGTCTCCGTCGGCAGTACATAGATATACTTCCCGTTGGCCATGGCCGCCTTAGCAACTTTCAGCTGTTTCATGTCACGCGACAGCGTAGCCTGTGTGACGCTGAAACCCTCTGAGCGCAAGGCTTTCAGGACATCCTCCTGTGAGCACAGCTCTTGTGAGGAGAATAACATGCGCAGGGTGTCGAGACGGTCATTCTTTTGTGCCATATAGTGTATATTTATTCAAATTCAAGACTTAGATATTCATTTTCAACTGCAAAATTAATCATATTTATGCATATATCCAAATATTTATGCATAAATTTTCACTCAGACATATAAAAACGGCATATTAACAAGAATATGCCGTACAAAGGAGGGAAAGGGATGTGACACGGATAAACACGCCATCACGCCTTGCGGAACAGAGAGGGCGACACACCCACATGCTTCTTGAAATACTTGCCGAAAGCAGACTGGGTGGGGAAACTGAGCTTGTAGGCCACCTCCTGAATGGTCATATCGGTGGATGTCAGCAGCTGACAAGCCTCCCTGACGATGTACTCGTCAATCCAGTCGGACACAGAACAGCCGGTGCAATCCTTTATCACGGTCGAGAGATACTTGGACGTCAGGCTCAGGCTGTCAGCATAGAAGGCGGTCGTGTGCTGTGCCCGGAAGTGCTCCTTCAAGAGTTCGAAGAACGAGTCGAGCAGCTTCTGCTCCCGCAGATAGCCTATCTTCTTTTTTGGTGTATCAGCTGAAGGGTGTGGAGATTCAGGATGGCTGGCACAGACAAGCGACATGAGCATGTGGGCAAGAGCGCCTATCAAATCACGCACTATAATGGGCGAGTATGTCCCGACATGCTCAAAGTTCATCTTCAGCAGCGGGTAGTAATGGTACAGCCCGTCAATATCGCTGTGGGCAAGACGGGCAAGCGCGTCATTGCGGACAGAGAGGAGGTAACGCGTGCGGAGCCGGAAATCCATCTCCAGCTCTCCCATATATCTCTGTGAGACAAGCACAGCATAAGCCTCAAAGCCCTCGGAGGAGAGTATCTCGACGACATCGCCCGTGAGTATGCTGAGTATTGTATTGCTCACAACACGATACTCTCTCATGTTCACCTGGCATGACATCTCGCCTCCAAGACAGATGACAAGCATGACACCATGTACACGGCATGGATGAAGAAAAGGCTCCAGCTGCTCCACCCTGTCAGTGATATACACATCGTTCTTATAGGTTGAGGCTGTCGGCAGCCCCATCATGCGTAGCTGGGGTATGGTTATTGTATTCATAGGCACATAATATTACTGGGAAAGCGGATGTGACTGGCATAGCGGGAGAGAGACAGGGTGCGCCCGTCCGGCCCTGTAACGCCCACTCAATCCGTGCTCCCTGATAGAGATAATATATGCAAAAATAACATCATGCGCCGAGAGTTGCAAGAAAAAAATCAGATTATCGGAAGAAAACTCCAAGTTTACCGCAAAACCAACCTTTATGCCTTAGATAATTTGATGAATTTTGCAGCCAAGTTTTTTTCAGAGAACATAATCAAGACAAAGAATGAACAGAAAACAAGCTATTACAACATGCGCAGCCATGCTGGCTGTCTTATGTGCCAACGCCAGTTATGAGGCTGTGACATTAGACAGCTGCCGCGCCATGGCCCTGCGCAACAACAAGAGCCTGCTAACAGCAGACCTGAGAGAAAAGACAGCCAGATATGAGCAGATGGCTGCCAAGACAAAGTTTCTTCCAAGGATATCAGCCACAGGAGCATACGCCAGAACCAGCAAGGAGATATCTCTCCTAAGCGACGAGCAGAAGACAATGCTGAACACGATAGAGGGATATGGTCCGGCTCTCGTTGACGCCCTGCATACCGACACACGCAATATAGGCGGGGCGGCGGTAATGCTTACACAGCCTGTATATATGGGCGGAAAGATTGCGGCATATAACCGCATAACAAAGTTTGCAGAGAAGATAGCGGCGGAGAAAGGACGACTGGCGAGACAGGACGTCATAGTAGAGGTAGATGAAGCCTACTGGAAGATTGTGGCACTCAAGAGCAAACGGCGGCTCGCCGAGAGCTACCTGAAGCTGGTGGAGAAGCTGCATGATGATGTCAGGCAGATGATAGAGGCCGGCATAGCCACTAAGGCCGACGGACTCAGCGTGAGCGTGAAGGTCAACGAGGCGAAGGTGACCATCATACAGATAGACAACGGTCTGGATCTGTCGAGAATGCTGCTGTGCCAGCTGTGCGGTCTGCCATTTGACACCGACATAACGGTAGCAGACGAGAATGGCTCACAACTGCGGATGCCTCTTGTGGCTGACCATCCCAACATAGAGAAGGCCATGACGCTGCGGCCTGAGCTGAACGCCCTGTCGCTCGCCGCTGACATCTCAAGGGAGAAAGTAAGGGTCACAAGGGCTGAGTATCTCCCCTCTGTCGCCATGACCGGAGGCTACGCCGCCTCCTACCCCTCTCTCTTCAACAGTTTTGAGCGGAAGATGAAGGGGATGTGGAATGTCGGGGTGGCTGTCAATATACCCATAGTGACATTCGGCGAGCGTATATACAAGGTCAGGGCTGCCAAGAACGACGCCCGCATAGCACGGATAGAGCTGGAGGAGACACGCGAGAAAGTGGAGCTTCAGGTAAGCCAGTGCCACCATAAGATGACAGAGGCACAGGCAAGGCTAAAGGCCGCAAACAGTAGTCTTGACGAGGCTGACGAGAACCTGCGCCATGCCACGCTCGGCATGAGGGAGGGTGTCATCCCTGTGAGCAATGTGCTCGAGGCACAGACAGCATGGGTGAAAGCCCATTCGACCAAAGTAGATGCGGAGATTGACATGCTTCTTGCAGATGTATATCTGAGGAAAGCACAAGGAGAGACAATAAGATAAGTAAGAAGAAACAACAAAACAACAAATACGGACTTATGAAAAAGAACAAGGATTTCAGTATAATACTGACAACAGCGACAGCCATCGTCGCATTGATAATCATAGTGATTGTCGTAGGACTGACAAGACCGGACAGCAGCGAGATAATACAGGGAGAGGCAGAAACCACAGACTACCGCCTGTCGTGTAAGATACCTTCAAGAGTATTGGAGATAAGAGTGAGGGAGGGCGACCATGTCAGCAAGGGCGACACGCTCGCCATCATGGAGGCTCCTGACATCAAGGCCAAGCTGATGCAGGCCGAGGCGGCATATAACGCAGCCACGGCACAGAGCGACAAGGCGAACAAAGGCTCAAGGGAGGAGCAGCTGACACAGGCATACGAGGTATGGCAGAAAGCGATAGCGGGAGCGTCTGTGGCCGAGAAGACATACAACAGGCTGGAGCGTCTGTTTGAGAATGGTGTCATCGCCGAGCAGAAACGTGACGAGGCAAAGGCACAATACGAGGCTGCCAAGGCGACCGAGCAGGCTGCCAAGGCACAATATGACATGGCGGTCAACGGCACACGCATGGAGGACAAGGCCGCTGCCAGCGCACAGAAGCACAGGGCAATGGGGGCAGTGGATGAGGTCAACTCGTATGTGGCAGAGACAGTGGTCATCGCCTCTGCCAACGGTATTGTGACAGAGATATTCCCTGAAGTAGGCGAGCTTGTCGGGGCGGGAGCCCCTATAATGAACGTCGAGTGTCAGGACGATGTGTGGCTGACATTCAATGTCCGCGAGGATCTCTTGCCAGACATAAAGCTCGGATCAGAGACAGAGGTTTATATACCTGCTTTCGACCGTAATGTGAGGGTAAAGGTGACAAAGATAAAGGATGTCGGCACATTCGCGGCATGGAAGGCCACGAAAGCCCTTGACGGCTTTGACCTGAAGACATTCGAGGTTGAGGCACACGCCATCAACCATAATGACATGGACGGCGTGCGCAGAGGCATGTCGGCTATAATAAGACTGGAGGGGAAATGAGAAGCGCATGTAATAGAATCCTCGCCATCATGCGTCGTGAGATAAACATCTTCACCCACAGGCCGCTATTCCTCTTCACCATGATACTGGCTCCTGTCGTGTGTATAGCGTTCTTCACGACGCTGATGGGCGACGGCCTGCCGACGAAGCTGCCGGCGGGTCTTGTAGATGAGGATGACACCCATGTCACACACATCGCGACGCGCATCCTCGGGGCGATGGAGTCTGTCAGCCTTGACCATCGCTACGCCTCGTTCAGCGATGCACGGAAGGCTATGCAGAGGGGCGAGATATATGGATTCTTCTATATGCCGGAGGGACTGACACGAGAGGCCATCTCCAACCGCCAGCCGAAGCTGTCGTTCTATACCAATGAGACTTATTTCGTGCCAGGAACTCTGCTGATGAAAGACATGAGATATGTCAGCGAGGTGGCAGGTCTGGCCCTGACACGTGAGACACTATACGCCAGCGGACTTAATGAGCGGGAGGCCATGGGCATACTGCAGCCCATCGTCGTGGAGACCCATCCGCTGAACAATCCCTATCTCGACTATTCTGTCTATCTGACGAATATCCTCTTCCCCGGCATCCTGATACTTCTGGTCATGCTATCTACAACATACACTATCGGACTTGAATGGAAGCGTGGCACACAGAAACAGCTGTACATGATGAGCGGCCAGTCGTCATCACTCGCATTGATTGGCAAACTGTTGCCGCAGACTCTGCTGTTCTCAGTGATAGTGATATTCTTCGATGTGTGGGTGTTCAGGCTGCTCCAGTTCCCGTGCAACTCGGGCATTATAGCTATGATGGCGCTCGGCATAGTGACCGTGATGGTGTCCCAGGCCTTTGGGGTATTTCTCTTCGGTGTGTTCTGCGGCCAGATGCGCCTTGCCATGTGCCTCTGCTCGCTGTGGGGCATACTGTCGTTCTCCCTCGCCGGCTTCACCTATCCTGTCACTGCTATGGACACCCCGATGCAATGGCTCGCATGGCTATTCCCACTGCGCCATTACTATCTCGTCTATGTCAACCAAGCTCTGAACGGCTACCCTCTGCCTTATGCCTGGCCGTCGGTGGTGGCGCTTCTGTGTTTCCTGCTGCTGCCATGCTTAGTGATGAGACGTTACCGTGCGGCTTTCCTGAAGTATAAATACAAGATATAAATACCCATGAACACTATTCTAACCGTTATCAAGATAACGTATCATGAGTTCTGCACGACTATGCGCGACAAGGGCATACTGATATTCATACTCTTTGTGCCTCTCGCCTATCCGCTGCTCTACTCATACGTATATACGAACGAGGTGGTGCGCGAGGTGCCTGCCGCTGTGGTTGACGAGTCGCATACAATGCTCAGCCGGAAACTCGTGCGCCAGGTTGACGCCTCTCCCGATGTCAACATTGTGGCCACGTGTGCCACAATGGCCGAGGCCGAGGAGCTGTTGAAGAGCCAGAAGATATATGGCATAATACGCATACCGTCGTCTCTCACACAGGATATAGCACGTGGCGACCAGACACATGTCGGACTTTACTGTGACATGTCCTCCATGCTCTACTATAAGGCGTTGATGCTTGCCACGAACAATGTGTCGCTCGACATCAACAAAGACATCAAGACGGAGCGTCTCAAGGCGACAACAGGACGCGAGGAAGAGATAAAGCGCACGCCGATAGAATATGAGTATGTCCCGCTGTACAACCCCCAGAGCGGCTTTGCGGCGTTCCTCATACCTCCCGTGCTGATGCTGATAATCCAACAGACACTGTTTCTTGGCATAGGCATGTCTATGGGCGACTGCCGCGAGCGTTTCAGTGGCAGCGTGATACCGTCTAACCCTACGTACAAGAATCCTTTCACTATTGTTGCGGGCAAGACGCTGTTCTACCTCATGCTATACATTCCATTAGGCATTTACATGTTCACATTTGTCACAGAAACGTTCCAGCTTCCGCGGCTGTCTGAGTATGTGACGTTCCTCGCTTTCCTTATGCCTTATCTTCTGGCATGTATAGCCATGGCCATCGTGCTGTCGTCGTTTGTCTATCGCCGTGAGGACTGTATCATGCTGTTCGTGTTCCTGTCGGTCCCGCTGCTGTTCCTGTCGGGCATCTCATGGCCAGGAACCAAGATGCCTTCGTTCTGGAAATACGTGTCATGGATATTCCCCTCAACATTCGGCATGAACGGATATGTGCGTCTGCAAGGCATGGGTGCGTCGCTCGCCGACATACGTCCTGAGCTGACAGCCCTATGGAGCCAGGCCGCAATCTACTTCTCCATCGCCTGTCTTACATACCGCCGCAACATACTGAGGCTGAAAAACTGCGACATATCAGCCGCATGAGCACGCCCCCGCCTCTGACGCCTATCAGCCAGAGCCTGACGGCTACGGAGCGTGGAAGCCCAGCACGAGGCTGCCACCATGACATTTGCAGGACTGTTATGGGTATAATGCCACTCCGCTGCCACCTACTACTGTCCATTACATGACGATAGGATTTCCCATATACAGATATAGGGATTTCCCACAGTGTGGTGTCAGAATGTTTTGTTACTTTTGCGTCATAATCACTATCACGCATTAATAACAAGAAAGGGTAAAACAATGAAAGAGAAGAAGACAGAAGCGACAGCGAAGGCAGGAAACGCATCACACGGCACAACACGCATGACACGGAGAATCATGACAGTCATGGCGGCTATCTCATTGCTCATGATATTCCCCCAGGCAGCCTCAGCCCAAGACTACGGACACCATGACCGGCGGCCGTCCCACTATGCCCCTGCGCCCCCACGCCCCCAGCCATTGTCTGACGAGGCATTCAACATGCTGTACCGGAAAGTGAAGAAACAGAGTTTCAAGGATAACAAGCTCGACATGATTGAGGTGGCGTGTCTGGGATGTTTCTTCACATGCAGACAGGGGGCAGAGCTGCTCGGACTGATGTCATTCACTGACGACAAGAAGGACGCACTGAGGGTTTTGGCTCCATGTATAGTTGACCGTGAGAACTCTTATGTGCTCATGAAAGCCTTCACATTCGACTCTGACAGGCGCGAGGCGGCCCGCATACTCGGGCTTGACGACACGGAACGTCACAGGCAACACTGACAGGCGCGCCTCTCCATACACATGTCCACACCTCTGTCACACGTATGGCAGGGGGCAGAGCTGACAATACAGAATGCCGGCAGACATCCCTTTCCATACATCCTCTATGGAGTGTGGGGAACGGGAAGCCTGCCGGCATTCTTGTTTCCGTGTGTGTCTGGCATACGCCTAAAACTCTGTCGCGCCCTCCTCATACTCTGACAGGAGGAGATGCTCACCGTCGAAGACGGCGTATGTGAACTGTGATATCCAGTCGCCGAGAATCATCATGCGCTTTGTCGCTGTCAGCATGAGGTCGAGCTCTATATGCCTGTGGCCGTAGATGAAATAGTCTATGTCGGGATGTGTGAGCATATACTCCTTGGTATAGAGGACAAGGTGCTCACGGTCCTCGCCCATGAATTCCGGCTCTCCAGATGTGTTCAGCCCGACAGCCACCTGTCCGTTATACTGTGTGCCGTCGGCTCCCGCCGTCTCTATCTTGCCGTATGCCAAGGCTTTCTCGCGTTTCATGCGCGAGTGTTTTGCCCATGTCAGCCCGAGCCACATGCTCATACGCGGATGTAGCATGGAGAAGAGACGCTGGCAGAGGGTGTTGCGGAAGATGGCCCTAAGGAGCCTGAACTGGCGGTCTGGGTCGCCGAGGCCGTCGCCATGGGCGAGATAGAATACCTTATTGTATATCTCTATGGTCTCCGGCTTGCGGTGGAGTGTCACTCCACATTCCTCTTCAAGATACCCGTACATCCATATATCGTGGTTGCCGGTGAAGTAATGCACCTCGACGCCCATATCTGTCAGCTCGCTTATCTTGCCCAGGAAACGCGTGTAGCCCTTAGGCACGGCATACTTCCACTCATACCAGAAATCGAACATATCGCCGAGGAGATAGACGGCCTTGGCCTGGTGCTTGATAGAATCGAGGAAGCGTACCAGCCTGCGTTCCTGCATACGTGCGTGGGGTATGCCCCACGAGCCGAGGTGTGCGTCGCTGATGAAGTATATCTTTTCCATTGTCATTGGTGAGCGTTAGAAACTTGTCATGGTGTATGGGGTGTCAGCGTCAGGGCGTTGTCTGACACGGAATGGGGCTGTCCGGACTATTCGAATCCGAGCTCCACACGTGCCTCCTCGGTCATCATGCTCTTGTCCCATTCTGGCTCGAAGACCATGTTTATCGTTGCCGAGGTGACTCCCTGCACCGCCTCTGTCTTTGTCCTGACATCCTCAAGGATGAAATCGGCGGCGGGGCATGATGGAGCCGTGAATGTCATGTCGATATCGAGCGAGCCGTCGTCCTGAAGGTCTATCTTGTATATGAGGCCGAGGTCATAGATATTGACGGGTATCTCCGGGTCATAGACGGTCTTCAGCACATCGACGATGCGCTCCTCTATCTTCAGTTTCTCGTCTGCTGTCAGTGGGGTGTGGGTATTGTCTGCTGTTGTTTCCATTGTTGTCTTTGAGTGTTGTATTGTAAGGGTGCTGTGCTTACAGTCTTCCATGTTCCATGTAGCTGTAGTATTTCCCCTCGGTGACGATGATATGGTCGGCGAGGTGGAGGCGCATGAGTTTCAGCGCGTCGGCCACCTGTTTTGTGAGCCTGTCGTCCTGTCCTGAGGGCGAGGCGTTGTTGGATGGGTGGTTGTGGGCGAGCACGACGACGGTAGCATTGCTGAGTATGGCGTGCCTGACGATTATGCGCACATCGACGGCCGTCTCTGTCAGTCCGCCCTGTGAGATGCGTATGGCATCGCCTATGAGCTTGAAATTCTGGTTGAGAAGCACGATCCAGGCCTCCTCGGTGGGGAGGTCCTGCATCTTGGGCAGTAGATACTCATATATTGACTGTGCCGACGAGAGGTCGAGCCTCTGCCTCACCTCCTCTCCCTGCCGCCGTTTGCCCAGCTCGCACGCGGCGAGCAGCGTTATGGCCTTTGCCTCGCCGATGCCGTTGAACTGCATCAGCTCCTCGATGGTCATCTGGCCTAACGAGCGCAGCGAGTCGCCACAAGAGGCCATGACACGGCGCATGAGATCGACAGCGCTCTCTCTTGCCGAGCCTGAGCCTATGAGTATGGCGAGCAGCTCGGCATTGCTGAGCGCCCCAGGCCCCTTGGCCATCATCTTCTCGCGTGGCCTGTCGTCGGGCTGCCAGTTGGTTATGCTTAGTTTGTCCATAATGGTTGGGTATGCCACAGGCACCGTTTACGGGGCGTGACGGCAGGATTCCTACTTATAGAACGTCTTGTCGAAGGCGTGGAACTCGTCTTTCCCTCTCACACAGCGCTGCCACCATGCGTATATGAATCCGCATCCATAGCCCATGAGCTGGACAAAGGCCGCCACGACGCTGCGGGCTCCTATGGAGGCTGAGCGTGTCTGGAGGCTGGCGTCGCAGAATATGAGGAGGGCGTAGATGATGATGGGCAGCAGCGGCCCCATACAGAGCCAGTACCAACGGTGGAGAGCGTCAGGCCCCGGGCCATAGACCATGAGCATACGGCCGACAAAGGCTGTGGCGCACAGGAGCACAACACCGACGGTGAAGACCATAGGGAGGAGATGGACAAGCTTCAGCGTGCCGGGGTGGCGCTTGGTGAGGTTTATGCGGGCTATGCCGCTGTTATATACCTGGCGCCAGAACTTGCGGTAGTCTGTGCGGCGCTTGTGCCATACCCATGCCGTGGGGAAGAGGCGTGTCTTGCAGCCTGCCTCGACGATGCGGTAGGAGAAGTCAATGTCCTCGCCGAACCTCATCTTGGAGAATCCGCCCAGCCGATGGTACACCTCGCGGCGCACACCCATGTTGAACGAGCGTGGGAAGAACTTGTCGAGCTTCTTCTTCCCGCCGCGTATGCCGCCTGTCGTGAAGAACGCTGTCATGGAGTATGAGATGGCCTTCTGTGTCGGTGTGAACGACGGGTGTGAGCTGTCAGGGCCTCCGAAAGCGTCGGCGGGCGACGCTGAGAGCTCTTTGGTGACGGCCTCTAGGTATGTCTCGGGCAGCACGACGTCTGAGTCGAGGATGAGCAGATAGTCGCCATGGGCACGCTCGGCGCCATAGTTGCGGCTCTGCCCGGGCCCGGAGTTGGGCTTCATGTAGTAATGTATGTCCAACTGCCCGGCGTATTTCTGGCATACATCCTGACACGGGACGGCCGAGCCATCCTCGACGATGATGACCTCAAAGTCACGCTCACGCTGGCGTGTGAGGCTCTCAAGCAGCTCATCGACCTCATCGGGACGGTTATAGACGGGCACTATAATGCTGTATCTCATATTGTTATCTCAGGGTTGGGGACAGAGTCGTGGCCGCGGCTGGAGGTCACGGCCTTGTACGGAAAAGAATAAAGACTGGCTCGGCCTATATACCGTCAGCGTCACCGGGAGCCTCTGCCATGGCTGCGGGACAGTGTCCCCGGCGTTGTGGCACGGGCTGTGTACAGCCACCTGTGTGGCATGTACTGCTGTGGCGCTGGTTATAGGCAGAACCAGCCTGGATAATGGTATGGAGGTCAAGCGGCCTGCGTCTCCCGCCGTGGGGAGACGCTCATGGGCTTACTCCTTCACGCGCTGCACGTAGCTTCCGTCGCGTGTGTCAACGATAATCTTGTCGCCCTCCTTGCAGAAGAGAGGCACCATGACTGTTCCGCCAGTCTCTACAGTAGCCTTTGTCAGGGTGTTTGTGGCTGTGTTGCCCTTAGCGCCCGGCTCCATGTATGTTATCTCGAGAGTTGTCTTGACAGGCATCTCGGCTGTGAGGATAGTGTCTGTCGAAGAGTCAGAAACGACCTCCACGACATCACCCTCCTTCATATACTCGCTGCCGATGACCATCTTCTTGTCGATGTTCACCTGGTCGAATGTCTCCTGATTCATGAAGACAGCGTCCTCGCCGTCCATGTAGAGGAACTGGTATGGGCGGTGCTCTACGCGTACATCCTCAAGAGCCTCACCGATGTTGAAGCGCTTCTCGATGACATAGCCTGTGACAACGTCCTTAAGCTTTGTGCGCATGAATGTGTTACCCTTACCTGGCTTAACGTGGAGGAACTCCACAACAACGAGCAGCTTGCCGTCGAGACGGATGACGGTACCGTTCTTGATGTCTTGTGATTTAATCATGTTTTGTCGGTTATTTTATTCTGTTTTTGATTGTTATGTTCTATGTCGCGATGTATGCATAATTACCTTCCCTTCACTCATTTTCGTGTGCAAAGGTACTATATTTTTCTTAAAAAACACTTATTTTTTCATGAAAAATCGATTATTCTTTGGATTATTAAAATATTTTATGTACTTTTGCAACCCGAATTGTTGAAAAAATCATAAAATACAAGATAAAAATGAAAAGAACATTCCAGCCACACAATCGTCGTCGCGTTAACAAACATGGTTTCCGTGAGCGCATGAAGACCAAGAACGGTCGTCGCGTTCTCGCTTCTCGTCGTGCACATGGCCGCAAGAAGCTCACAGTATCTGACGAGAACCACGGTAAGTAATCACTACCAGACATCTAACGCCACAGGCGTCAAGCACAGCAGCAGGAGAATCATCTTCAGGCTGCTTTTTTTATGCCCATAGGTCTGGTGGGGCGGTGAGAGGCAGGAGACCGCCCCCTGACTTACAATCTGTAAGCCGGGAGGGGGCTGCAGCTTACAGTTTCCGGCCGCAGGAGGCCGCTATGCAAAAGGCACTGAATGGCGGGCTCATCGGTACTGAATGAGCCTCCCATAAGCACTGAATGGCGCGCTGAGAGATACTGCTTACACTTCGTAATTTGTCATGGAAAGGAAACACACGTATTTTTTTCGGCTACATATACATTATATATAAAATATATTTTGTAACTTTGCTGCAAAAATAACAGACAAGAAATGCAGACCCAAACGTTCATACGCAAACTTTGCAGCCGGTACATATGGATTAACCTGGCCCTCATGGCCGCCGTCATGATGGTCGTAGTCATCATCACAGGCTGGGGCGCGGCGCTCTATACCCACCACGGGGAGGAAATCGCTGTGCCTGACATTTGCAACAAGAAATTCCCTGACGCGGAGAATCTCGTCAAGGCCGCGGGGCTGAGCATCGTCGTCACAGACACCAGCTACAACCGCCATCTGCCGCCCGACTGCATACTGCAACAGTCGCCAGAGGCCGGACAGAAGGTGAAAAGCGGGCGCGTGGTGTACGTCACAATAAACTCATCGACAAAGCCGACACTCGTCATGCCCGACATCATCGACAACAGCTCGCTGAGAGAGGCTATGGCCAAGCTGAAGATTCTCGGATTCAAGATTGGCGAGCCACAGTATGTGGCAGGAGAGAAAGACTGGGTATATGGGGCCACATCGAGAGGACAACGGCTGACAGCAGGCGACAAGGTGGCTATCGACGCCATGGTGATACTCATCGTAGGCAACGGCATGATAGGCGAGGACGACTATCTGGAGGTGACCGACCCTGAGACAGAGACCATGGAAGAGGAGGAGGGAAGCCCCGAGGAAGACCCTTTCCAGGTAGTGGAAGAGTAGGGCACAGGCTGACAGGAGGACAAGACAACACGGAGGACATAACACGAACAAAGAGAAACGAAGCTCACGATAAATGGCAGATAACGAACAGATATACGATGACGACATGCTGCTCGACGAGATTGAGGCGGCTGAGAGCGAGGACAACAAAGAGGAGCTGTACGAGCACTACCGCATCGTGGCCGATGCCGGACAGGAGAAGCTGCGCATAGACAAGTTCCTCTTCGACCACATGCAACACTCGTCGAGAAACAGGATACAGCAGGCGGCCGACGCCGGATACATACACGCCAACGGGCGGCCCGTGAAGTCGAACTACAAGGTAAGGCCCGGCGACGTGATAACGCTGATGCTGGCACGACCGCCACACGACACAAGCATAGCAGCCGAGGACATACCGATGGACATCGTGTATGAGGACGACGAGCTGCTCGTCGTGAACAAGGAGGCGGGAATGGTGGTGCATCCCGGAGCGGGAAACTTCACGGGAACCCTCGTCAACGCCATGGCATGGCACATGAAAGACGTGCCGGCATACGACCCCAACTCGCCCGAGGTGGGCCTCGTCCACCGCATAGACAAGGACACATCAGGACTGCTGCTCATAGCCAAGACACCCGAGGCGAAGAAGATTCTGGGCAAACAATTCTTCAACAAGACCACCCACCGCTCGTACATCGCCCTCGTGTGGGGACACATGGCAGAGGACAGCGGACGCATAGAGGGAAACATCGCCCGCGACCCAAAGGACAGGCTGCGCATGACAGTGCTGCCCCCAGGCTCGGAGACAGGCAAGCCAGCCGTCACACACTGGAGGGTCGTGGAGCGCTTCGGATACACAACACTCGTCGAATGCATACTCGAGACAGGACGCACACACCAGATACGCGCCCACATGAAGGCCATCGGCCACCCGCTGTTCGCCGACGAGAGGTACGGAGGATGTGAGATACTGAGGGGCGAGCGCTCCTCGTCGTACAAGGCATTCATAAACAACTGCTTCAAACTGTGCCCCCGGCAGGCCCTCCACGCACAGACACTGGGATTCGTACACCCCGTGACAGG
>JBJEAW010000015.1:0-15959 GCA_051869435.1 Prevotella sp.
GCAGCAGTCCCTGCGCCTGAGCCACACGGTTCTGCACGTTCACCTGTGCCATATCCGGGTCGGTGCCCTGTTTGAAATATACGGTGATGGTGGCCGAGCCGTTGTTTGATGCGGTAGATGAGATATACATCATGTTCTCCACACCGTTGATACTTTCCTCCAGGGGCATGATGACAGAGTTCATCACCGCCTCGGCGTCAGCACCGGTATATGTCGCCGTGACTCTCACTGTGGGCGGGGCTATGTCAGGATATTGCTCCACAGGCAGCGAGAAGAGCGATATGAGTCCGACGGCCAGAATCAATATGGATATTGATATAGCCATGGCCGGACGCTTTATGAATATATTGCCTTTCATCCTATGTCTCTTTTGTTGCTTCTGTTCTTTTTTCCATTCGTTTTATACCCTCCACCCTGAAGGTTGAGGGGGCGGGGTTATCTCACTTTCTGTCCCTCGCGCACGAGGCCTGCACCCTCGGCTACAATCTCCTCGCCGGGCTTCAGTCCGTCGAGCACGACATACTCTTTGCCATCGCTTACCTCAGCCACTTGTATGAGGGCCGATTTTGCCATTCCATCCTGAACCTTATATACGGCAATCTTGTCCTGCATCCTGAATGTGGCTTCCTGAGGTATCACGATGGCATTATTATATGAAGATGGTATGATGACAGAGCCTGACGCGCCGCTGTGCAGGAGGCGTGAGCTGTTGTCGAACACGGCGCGTGCGCTGACACTTCCTGTCTGTCGGTCTATCACTCCGCTGATGCTCTCCACACGCCCCTTCTTCTCGTATATGGAGCCGTCATTGAGCCGCAGCTCTACGGCCGGTATGTCCTTGATGGCCCTGTCCATAGAGCCGTGACGCTTTGTAAGGGCGAGGAGCTGGTTCTCTGTCATGGAGAAATAGACATACATCGTGGAGTTGTCGCTGATGGTGGTCAGCGGTTGTGGCATGGAGGGGCTGACAAGCGTACCCACACGGTAGGGCAATGTCCCCACCACTCCGGCGCACGGGGCTTTCACCTCGGTATATGAGAGGTCATTGCGCGCGTTGATGAGCTGGGCGCTGGCCTGTGCCACACGGGCCTTGGCCGACAGCCATGAGTTCTCGACAGTCTGCAGGTTTGACTGTGATATGACTTTCTTCTCGTTGAGCACACGGCTGTTCTTCAGGTTCAGCTCGGCGGTCAGCAGCTCGGCCTTCGCCATCTCCATGTTCGCCTCGGCTGTCTTCAGCGCGGCACGGTAGGGCAGCTGGTCGATGACGAAGAGCAGTTGGCCTTGACGCACAGCGTCGCCCTCCTTCACACACAGGCGCTCTATCTTCCCGGAGACCTGTGGCAGGATGTCTATGTCCTGCCGCCCACGTATTGTGGCAGAATAGGCCGTGCTGTAAGCCTTGTCCGCACGCTTCACTTTCATCGTCTTGTGACTGATGCTCTGCGCCTCTTGCTTCTCCTGCTTGCAGGCAGAGAATACCACAGACAGGCATATCAAGCCGAGGGCGCATAATTTGTTCTTGTTGGTCATTGTTTTCTTTTCTTGTACGTTGTGTTATACCTGATACCGTTTTGGGGTAGAATTCGGCGGCAAAGGTATAACATAATGTGTGGATAACGGTTATCTGTTTTCTCATGAAAGTGGCTCGTTTTGCTATAACTCTCACAGAGCCATGATGTTACTGTCCCAGAAGTCGATAAAAGTGGTAATGGATGCTTGGGCTGTAGCGTGGGGATGCGGCGATACCACCTCCCGTATAAAGCCAACAGGATAACGCTGCACGCCGATAGGGCAAATGCCGTCTGCCTCGACAAGGATACAAAAGCGCATAGAGGAGGATGGGGGGAGAGGGGGATGAGAGGCATGCCCAGAAGAGAAAGATATCCGGAAAATATAGTTTTCACCCTGTAAGATTTGTCGGATAATATAAAAAACACTACCTTTGCACCGGTAATGCCCCGCCCCTCCACCACACTATATCCGTGGCGAATGATGATTGTACAGCTGGCCACGGGATGGAAAGGCGCATCACTATGAACGACAACTATGCCTATAAACACAATAATTATGAAGATATACACCAAGAGCGGCGACAAGGGCGAGACATCGCTCGCCAGCGGACAGCGCGTGAAGAAATGCTGCCCGAGAATAGAGAGCTACGGCACGGCCGACGAGCTGAACTCTTTCATCGGAACGCTTGTCACATACACGACAGACACGGCCGACCGTGATTTCCTCACGTCGGTACAGAAGACGCTGTTTGTCGTGGGGGCGTATCTCGCCACAGAGCCAAAGGAGGGGGGATACACGCCCGATATCTCCTGCCTCGACGGGCTGACGGCCGACACAGAGCGTGAGATAGACCGCCTGTCAGCCATGCTGCCACAGCTGCGCTGCTTCATCCTGCCCGGCGGAGTGCAGGGAGCCGCCGTGGCCCATATATGCCGCACGGTATGCAGAAGGCTTGAGCGCAACATATACGCGCTGAAGGATGACGGGGCGGTCGTGGATAATAGCGTGACAGCATACATCAACCGCCTTAGCGACTACTTCTTTGTCCTCGCGAGAAAGATGAACCACGACAACGGACAGGACGATGTCAGGGCGTGAGGATGCTGTGGCACGAACACCATGGCAGCATCTGCGTGTCTCGAATAGATGTGGGGGGAGGCGCGATAAAATTTTGACAGACATGGATAAAGGTCAACATAAACAAGTGGAAGGCGTGTTCAGCAGCCAGCCGTGGGCCTCGCTCCTCGCCCTTACCGCCGCTGTGCTGTGGGGCTGGGCCTATCCTCTCATAAAGTTAGGATTCGGGGAGTTCGGCATAACAGCAGACATGACAAGCAGCAAACTGCTCTTCGCGGGCATACGCTTCGCTGTGTCAGGGCTGGCTGTTCTCTGTGTGGCGGGAGCCACAGGGCGGCGTCTTCGTGCAGAGAGGGCGGCGGACTGGTGGTATATCCTCGTGTTCTCGCTGATGAACACCACGCTCCACTATGCCGCCTTCTACATCGGCCTGTCTCATAGCCAGGGGGCCAGGGCTGCCATCCTCAACTCGCTCAGTGTGTTCACTGTGGTCATCCTCGCCTGCATGTTCTTCAAGAGCGACAGGCTGACACCGCGCAAGATAGCAGGCTGTGCTGTAGGCTTCGCCGGCATCATGGCGCTTAACATCGGCGGTGGGGAGAGCGGCGCGCTGACATTCCTCGGCGACGGCATGATAACGCTGAACGCCCTCTGTGGGGCAGTGGCCGGACTCATGACACGAGGCCTCGCTAAGAGGGTTGACATTGTCGTGGGGACAGGCATGAGCCTGCTGTTGGGAGGGGTGCTGCTCGTCATCCCCGGATTGGCATGTGGAGGCTCCCTGCCTCATGTGTCGCTATGGGGCATGGCGATTCTGCTGATGCTGATAGTCATATCGACCGTGGGATTCTCGTTGTACAACAAGCTGCTCACATGCAATCCCGTCGGCAGGGTGGCGATATACAACTCTCTGATACCTGTCGTAGGCGCCGTCACGTCATGCCTGTGTCTGCAGGAGACGTTCTACATGAAATATGTCGTCGCGGGAATGCTTGCCGCGGCAGGGATATACATAATAAACAAGGGGAAGAGATGACGCGCACACGCGCCGCTCTTCCCCTTGTCACGTTTTGTTTTAAGGGTGGTTCTGAAAATTATTCGACAAGTCTCATCAATTTCATAGTTACCTCCCCTCGGTCAGTGAGTCCAAAGGACAAATCTCCCACCGTAGATATATTCTCAGAGTGAGATATAAAGTCTTGCCATCTTTCGCTCTCTTTTTGGGGATACCAGTAAAACCCTGTGTCAGTTACGCGTCACAAAAACCATTATAAACCCCTTGAAGAGCATGTGGTGCCTGAGGCCGTGGCATCATCCTGTGTGGCTTCGTTCTTGTCCCGTTCAGCCATGCGCCTCTGTGTCTGTCTGAGCGAGAACTCACACCCGCAGTACTGCTGGTTGTAGAATCCGTTCTCCCGTAGCAGCTCGTTACGTCGCTGTTGCAGTCCGCCCTTGCGCCAGTTGCGGCTGTCGAACACGACACCCCCGCCGGCCTTCTCTGCCGCCCATTCTCCCGCCTCAGTTATCTGGGCTATGCTCTTCCAGCGGCTTGACGCCAAGGTCGTGGTGAACACCTGTATGCCCTCCCTCGCCGCCACACGTGCGGCCGAAAGCAGTCTGAGCTTGAAGCATAACAAGCATCGCGCCCCACGTTCCGGCTCCTCCTCCATGCCCATTACGCTCTCAAGCCAACAGGCATGGTAATTGTCCCATCCCGACCATCCGGGCTGTGACTCATCGTCGATGACACGCAGCGCGAGGCGCGAGGCGTAACGCATAAGCTCCTGCTTGCGTATAAGATACTCACGCTCAGGATAGATGTTGGGGTTGCAGAAGTATAGCGTTGGGCGTATGCCGTTAGACATCATCCACTCGATGATGGCCGACGAGCATGGGGCACAGCAGCAATGTAACAGTACGTCTTTCATTTCTCTTGACATTATATGTGGCGTAAATCCGCTTGTCTCCTTTCGATGTCAGCGATGCCACCCCCGTCACCAAGCCAGGCACAGTGGGGGAGTAGTGACGGCAAAATTAGTCAAAAAATATCGTTTAACGTTTTTTCTGACTATAAAGGTATATACGCTTAACTTTTTTTTATAACTTTGCAAGAGTTATCTACGTCTCCATGAGCACCCCCCTTAAAACCCTTTTATGACGCATTAGCGGGGAGGAGAATGGGGATGTGACACGTCTTAACACCAATCATTATGAGAAAATACGAAGACCTTAGAATCGCTGTCGCCGGCACAGGATATGTCGGCATGTCCATCGCCACACTCCTCGCCCAGCACCACGATGTCGTGGCTGTCGATGTCGTCAAGGAGAAAGTTGATATGATAAACGCACGCCAGTCGCCGATACAGGACGAATATATCGAGCAGTTTCTGAGAGAGAAACCCCTCAGGCTCTCTGCCACGCTCGACGGCCGGCAGGCATACCGGGATGCCGACATCGTAGTCATCGCCGCCCCGACAAACTATGACCCGGAGAAGAACCACTTCGACACGTCGCACGTGGAGGAGGTCATAGACCTCGTGATGGACGTCAACCCAGAGGCTCTGATGGTCATCAAATCTACCATACCCGTAGGCTACACACGCGACCTCTACCTGAGATATGCCCGCCGCATCAATGGCGGGGGATGCCAGACGGGATGTGCCACACGCAAGTTCCACCTGCTCTTCTCGCCAGAGTTCCTGCGCGAGAGCAAGGCCCTTTACGACAATCTCTACCCCTCACGCATCATTGTCGGCTACCCGAAGTTCCTCAAGGGAGAGGCCTACGGCGAGGAGAACAAGATCATAGCAAGCGTGACGAGCAACCATGCGGAGGACGAGGCGCGCATCTTCGCGCGGCTCTTGAAGGAGGGAGCCATGAAAGAAGACGTCCCCGTGCTCTTCATGGGCATGAAAGAGGCTGAGGCCGTGAAGCTCTTCGCCAATACCTACCTGGCGCTGAGAGTGTCTTATTTCAATGAGCTTGACACGTATGCCGAGATGAAGGGCCTCGACGCCGCCGCCATAATAGAGGGTGTGGGGCTGGACCCGCGTATCGGCAGCCACTACAACAACCCGTCGTTCGGCTATGGCGGCTACTGTCTCCCTAAGGACAGCAAGCAGCTGCTCGCCAACTATCAGAACGTGCCACAGCAGATGATGACAGCCATCGTGGAGTCAAACCGCACCCGCAAGGACTATATCGCCGACGCCGTCTTGAAGAAAGCGGGATGGTATGGATATAGCGAGCGCAACATCTTCGGCACCGTGACGGCCGACAGCCATGAGGAGACACCCGTCGTCGGAGTATTCCGCCTGACAGCGAAGACCAACTCAGACAATTTCCGCCAGTCTGCCATACAGGGCGTGATGAAGCGTATCAAGGCCAAGGGCGCTGAGATTATAATCTATGAGCCTACACTCGCCGACGGCTCACGCTTCTTCGGCTCAAAGGTCGTGAACGACATCGAGACATTCAAACAGCGCTCAAAGGCCATCATCGCAAACCGTTACGACCCCCTGCTTGATGATGTCAGGGAGAAAGTCTATACCCGTGATATCTTCCATCGTGACTGACCATGACAGACATCCCGTGTGAGAATGTCCCTCACCCCCATGCTGTGCTTGGGCTTCCCCACGGCCAATGCTTCACCAGAATGTAATCATCACACGGATGTCCACGGACAGTCCCGGATTATCTTATCTTCCGTGACATTCCGTGATGCTCCGTGTGAAAATAAACAATCCGTGTGAGAAATAATAATATTCCGTGTGATACAAGCGGGCTGAAAGTTTTGAATCGAAATTTAATCCATCTATAACTATGAGAACATTAAACTTAATCGTTGCAGTTGTCTCATTGATGATTGCGCTGCCAGGCGCGTACGCAGCCGGCAAGAAAGACACAAAGACATCCCGGAAACCAGTCTATATCAAGGTCTATGAGGACAAGGCTCTTAACAAAAAGGCAAGAAAATGGGCGAAAAGCGGGGCGTGGAGAAACGGATTCACAAAGGCCAGCCCAGATGCGATGGTCAATCTTACCGACTTTTATCTGCAATATAACGCAAACCCCGAGCCTTGGATGATACTTTTCAGATGGCTGCAAGATACCGACCTCAACGCCATAGCCGGAGGCAAGCACAATATCCCCGGCTCAAACCTCGTGGCCAGCGTGGAGGATAGCGAGAATGAGCCGCTCGAGCGGCGCCGCTCAGAGAGCCACAGGAAGAATATCGACTTCATGTTTGTTGTCAGTGGGACAGAGGGATTTATGCGCCTCGACCATAATTCATCAACTGTCAGCAGTCCCTATAAGCCCGATGTCATAAGGTACAACTATGATGCCGACAAGGCCGAGTGGATACAGTCAAAGCCCGGCCGCTTCATCATCATGTTTCCTGACGACTGGCACGTTGCAAAAGTCAGAACAACACTAAAAGACCAGAAAATACGCGTCATTGTCGTGAAAATGCCATATCAGGAATGATGTTATACATTTCTTCACATCCAGCTGACTACTAACAATATATGTTAAGCGGAAGCTATGTTTATTGTTTTCGGTTAATATTTTTTAACCAAAGTTTTTACCAAAAAAGTTTTGACTTACGTCAATAATATGTACCTTTGCATGGGTATTGAGAAGACAAGCCGATATTTAGGCCAATATTCTCTTGACAATACGTTACCTCTCAGACAGTTTTGTGCGCTCCTGTATGAGCGTCTTTTGTAGCCGATATAACTATCCGGCGGCTAACGGAGAACATAAAGGTGTATCTGGGAAATCGCTTTGAACCAATCTTTGTAATACCTATTATAAATCGTCCACATGCGTGTGGAGTTACTTAAGCCTAAACACAACAACAACAAAAGATAGGGAGCCGACGCTGGCAGATAGCGTTTGCTTCCTATCGTTGCTTTTAAAGGCAGAGGCATGGGATGATGCAGGCAGAACGTGACATGCAAAATCGTACACAGTGACACTTGAAAACGCTTCGGGCATACATAAATATGACATCCGGCGTTGTGATGCCTGCCCCCTGTCGGTTAGGTGTGCTTATGGGGGCGGTGGGATGTTGTGTCAGACCTCATGTTTTGGCATGTCCCGCTAAAGGTACTGGATGATGTCTCCAAAGATACTGAATGGGCGGCTCATAAGCACTGTCTGAGCCCCTCATCCAGTACGAATGGCAAAACATGGCTGAGGACACGTGATGACAGCGGCGAGAATCCTTGTTTCTCGTTAGCCAAAGAGGCTTTTCTGATCTTGCCGTCTCCCTTGTTTTTCCTCCGGTCTGTCGCCTCGGGAATGAAAACTGAGTCTGAGCCGTGATTTTTAATGACATGACCTTTGCTTGTATGGAATATTATTAGTAACTTTGCGCCTATGAAAGAATTTGTAATATCAGAGACAAAAACAGAATACGCGATACTCGTCGGGCTTATCACTCCGCAGCAGAGCGAGTCGAAGACACGCGAGTATCTTGACGAGCTTGAATTCCTGGCCGATACGGCCGGCGCAGTGACCGTCAGGCGCTTCACACAGAGAGTGAACGGGCCGTCGAGCGTCACGTATATCGGCAAGGGAAAGCTCGAGGAGATACGCCGTTACATAGAAGACTGTGAGGAGCGCGCGGAGAAGGGCGAGTATTACTACCCGCAACGTGAGGACAACAGGCCATATACCGGTGACACACCATACAGCGAGGACGGGACAGAGGGCGTGGAGCCTGTCCCATACCAGCCCATAGGCATGGTGATATTCGACGACGAGCTGTCGGCGAAACAGATACGCAACATAGAGCAGGAGCTGAAGGTGAAGATACTCGACCGCACCAGCCTCATACTCGACATATTCGCCATGAGGGCACAGACGGCCAACGCGAAGACACAGGTGGAGCTGGCACAGTACAGATACATGCTGCCAAGGCTGCAACGCCTCTGGACACACCTTGAGCGACAGGGTGGCGGCTCAGGCTCGGGAGGCGGGAAAGGCTCTGTCGGACTGAGAGGCCCGGGAGAGACACAGCTGGAGATGGACCGCCGCATCATACTCAACCGCATGTCGCTCCTCAAGGAACGTCTCGCCGAGATAGACAAGCAGAAGACGACACAGAGGAAAAACCGCGGGCGCATGATACGTGTCGCACTCGTGGGATATACGAATGTCGGCAAATCGACCATAATGAACATGCTCTCAAAGAGCGAGGTGTTCGCCGAGAACAAGCTCTTCGCCACGCTCGACACAACGGTGAGGAAGGTGGTCATAGACAATCTGCCATTCCTCCTCGCCGACACCGTGGGCTTCATACGCAAACTGCCCACAGACCTCGTTGACTCGTTCAAATCAACACTCGACGAGACACGCGAGGCAGACCTGCTGCTGCATGTCGTCGATATATCCCATCCTGACTTTGAGGAGCAGATAACTGTCGTGGAGAAAACCCTCGCCGACCTTGGATGTGCCGACAAGCCCTCGATGATTGTCTTCAACAAGATCGACGCCTATACATGGACCGAGCATGAGGAGGACGACCTCTCGCCTGTGAAGAAGGGCGAGATACCTCTCGACGACCTCAAGAGGACATGGATGGCCAAGCTGAACGACAACTGCATGTTCATATCGGCCAAGGAGAAACAGAATATCGAGGAGTTCCGCGAGACGATATACAACAAGGTCAGAGAGCTCCATGTCCAGAAATATCCATATAACGACTTCCTGTACTGATGGTGGGCAGGAGGCCACGCAGAAACCCCATCCCAAAAACATGACAACATACCGCGGACTTACAGAGAGGGAGACAGCAATCCTCGAGAAACAGGGATGCCGCTCTGCTGACTGGTGTCAGATAGAAGTGGCAGAGGGCTTCACGCCCTATGACATATACAATGTCACATTCGACGGACAGGTGAGGATAGGCTCAGGATGCCGCCTCCGCAATATAGGCATCATACGCACGACAGACGACGCCACCTATGGCAACGGGAACACGATAAGCGTCCTGAACGAGGGAGGCGACGGGAATGTCATCATATACCATGGGCTGACGGCACAGATGGCCGCCTTCATGGTGAGATATAGCGGCGACAAGAGGGTCTGGGAGATGCTGAGGGATATGGTGAGGCGTGAGGTGGAGAGCGTCAGGCCGCCATGCACCACACTCTCTGACAATGTCAGCATCAGCGACACAAGGGAGATAACCAACGCCTGCATAGGCAGCGCGACAGAGATAACAGGAGCGGCACGCATCGCCGAGACCATCCTTGACGGTGACGAGGATGCCAGCATACTTGTCTCCGACGGCGTCGTATGCGACAACTGCATCATCGGAGCCGGCACGTCGCTGACAGACTTTGCCAAGCTGTATGACTGTTATGTGGGTGAGGCGTGCCATATAGGCCGTGGCTTCACGGCAGAGAACAGCCTCTTCTTCGCCAATTCACAGATGTTCAACGGCGAGGCGTGCGCCGCGCTCTGCGGCCCGTTCTCTGTCTCCCACCATAAATCGTCGCTGCTCATAGGTGGCGAATACTCGTTTTATAACGCCGGCTCAGGCACTAACTTCTCCAACCATGCCTATAAGATGGGCCCGATACACTGGGGGCGCCTTATGCGCGGGAGCAAGACAGCGAGCGGCGCACACATCCTATGGCCTGCACGCATAGGGCCGTTCTCGATGGTCATGGGCAAAGTGGCCGCCCATCCCGACACGACGATGATGCCGTTCTCATACATCATAGCGCAGGGCGACATGACATGGCTCGTGCCAGGACGTAACCTGACCACCGTAGGCACATACCGCGACATAAACAAATGGCCGAAACGGGACAGGAGGCCAAGGGACAGGAAGGCCTCGCTCGTCAGGTTTGACTGGCTGAACCCCATGACGGTATCCATGTGTGTGGAGGGCCGACGGCTGCTGGAGCAGCTGAAGAGAGAGACGGGCGAGAATGCCGCGTCATACCATTGGAACGGCATGGGCATAAAGAGCACATCGCTACATAAGGGCATAAGGATGTACAACATGGCCATAAGGCTCGGTATGCTGAAGGCGCTCGAGGAGCACGAGGCGTGTCTGCCCGTGTCAACGACAGGGACGGGAGCGTGGCTTGACATGGCAGGGATGCTGGCGCCAGAGGCCGAGATAGAAGGCCTCGCCGACGATATACGCAGCGGCATACTGACAGAGATAGCCGACGTGGCAGCGACCATGACCGAGATGCACCGTGCATACAACGAGCACAAATGGGCGTGGTTCTACAGCCTCATACTCAAAGAATGTAACATAGACTCGCTGACACATGACGACGCGGAAGCCCTGAAGGCACAGCTGCGGAACACGAGGGACGAATGGACAGCAGCCATAAAGTATGATGCCGAGAAAGAATACGCCATGGGAGATGTCAGCGAGGAAACCCTCAATGACTTCGTGAAGACAATAATGTAGCAGACATCATTCAAGGATATAACGTCCCGTCGATTATAACATACCCCCAAAAAGATGAAAATGAAAAAGATTCTACTGGCCGCCCTGACCCTGACAATCACGCTGTCAGCGGGCGCAAACGCTTATGAATACCAGTCTGTCAGCGGAGACTCGATGCATACGCGCATCTATACACTCGAGAACGGGCTGAAGGTCTATCTGTCCCAGAACAAGGAGAAGCCACGTGTGACAGCATACATCGCCGTAAACACCGGCCACAGGAATGACCCCGCCGACTGTACCGGACTGGCACACTATCTTGAGCACCTCATGTTCAAGGGCACAACATCGTTCGGCACAAGCGACTATGAGAAGGAACGACCATACCTCGAGAAGATAAGCGACCTCTATGAGGAATATCGCGCGCTTACTGACGATGCCGCGCGCAAGGCGAAGTACCATGAGATTGACTCTGTCTCACAGCTTGCCGCACGATACAATATCCCTAACGAGTATGACAAGATCATGGCGGCCATAGGAGGCGAGGGAAGCAATGCCTACACGTCGTTCGATGTCACTTGCTATACAGAGGATATACCGTCGAACGAGGTGGAGCGATGGGCAAGGCTACAGGCCGACCGCTTCCAGAATATGACAATACGCGGATTCCATACCGAGCTGGAGGCTGTCTATGAGGAGAAGAACATGTCCCTCACGAGAGATAACGGGAAAGCCTTCGACGCCCTTATGGCAAAGATGTTCCCCACTCACTCATACGGCACACAGACAACCATAGGCACACAGGAACATCTGAAGAACCCGTCGCTCGTCGAGATACGAAAGTATTTCGACCGCTACTATCGTCCTAACAATGTCGCCATCTGCATGGCCGGCGATTTTGAGTACGACGAGATGATGAGCATTATCGCTAAACACTTCGGGACATGGGAGAAAGGCCGTGATGTCTCTCCACGACAGTTCCCTGTGCAGGAGGATATCAAGGCGGCCGTGGACACTACCGTCGTGGGACAGGAGCAGGAGATGGTCTTCCTGGGATGGCGCTTTGATGGGGCATCGTCGTTGCAGACAGACACCCTCACGCTGATAGACAATATCCTCTCTAACGGCAAGTGCGGACTCATAGATATCGACCTCAACCAGAAGATGACTGTGCTCAATGCCGGCTCTGAGCTGCTGTCGTTGAAAGACTATACCGCATTCATCCTCGTCTCCCTGCCAAAAGAGGGGCAGACACTGGAGGAGGCGCGCTCGCTGCTCGTCGCCGAGATAGACAAGCTGAAGCGGGGCGAATGGGACGAGACGCTCATCACAAGCGCGATAAACAATATGAAGCGCAACCGTCTCGCAAGCCTCGACAACAACGATTACCGTGTCGGCCTGATGGTCGATGCCTTCATCAATGCCACCGAGTGGAAAGCACAGGTGGAGAGCCTTGACCGCATGGCGGGTATCAAGAAGGAGGATATCATACGCTTTGCCAACGGCCACTTCTCTGACAACTTCGTCTGCTCATACAAGCGTAAGGGCGAGGACCTGAACATAAAGAAGATAGAGAAGCCGGCCATAACGCCTATACCTGCAAACAGGGATATGGCATCGGCCTTCCTCACACGTCTTACAAGCGAGACGGTAGAACCAGTACAGCCTAAGTTCGTGGATTATGAGAAAGACATGTCTTTAGGCATGACAAGGTCAAAGCTGCCTGTCGTGTATGTCCAGAACAAGGATAACTCGCTCTTCAAGCTTGTCTTCAGGTTTGAGTTCGGCGACCGTGCAGATGTGAGATACTCCATCATAAACGACTATATCCCCCTGCTCGGCACAAGCAAGATGACAAACGAGGAGCTGAAGAAACAGTTCTACAAGCTGGCATGTGACTATAAGATAAGCGTCAGCAACGACAATACCACCATCACCCTCTACGGCCTGCAGGAGAATATGCTTGAGGCGCTCAGGCTTCTTGAGTCTGTCATAAGCGACACACAGCCTGACAAGGAGGTCTATGGGCGTCTTGTCGAGAATATGCTGAAGGAGCGTGCCGAGGCCAAGCTGTCACAGAGAGCCTGCTTCAGCCGTCTGTGGGAATACGCCCTCCACGGAGAGAAGAACGACTATACCAACATCCTCTCAGCGAAGGCGCTGCGCGAGACAGACCCCAAGGTGTTCACCGACCTGCTGAAAGGCATACCGTCGTTCAAGCACACATTATTATATTACGGCCCTCTCAGCATGAATGAGCTTGACGCCGTCATCACCAAACACCACAAGACAGCCCGGCGGCTTGCCGATGTGCCTGAGAACAAGGAGTGGGCGTGGACGATGACACCGACACCACAGGCCATCATAGCTCCATATGATGCAAACAATATCTACCTGCGCATGTACAGCAATGAGGGGAAACCGCTCGATGTCAGCCGTTATCCTGTCGTCTCCCTATTCAATGAATACTTCGGTGGGGGCATGAATACAGTCGTCTTCCAGGAGCTGCGTGAGACACGTGGCCTCGCCTATAGCGCCGGCGCATACTATAACACGCCGTCGCGCCAGCAGGACAAGGAATACTGGCAGGAGACTATCATCACACAGAACGACAAGATGATGGACTGTGTGGGCACATTCAAGCAGATAACAGACGATATGCCACAGACAGAGTCGGCATTCAATGTGGCGAAGCAGAACATGATGAAGAGCCTGTCGGCATCACGCACCAATAAGTTTGACATCATCGACAGCTATATCAAAGCCCAGCGCCTCGGTGTCAGCCACGACCTCTCTCGCGACCTCTATGAGGCTGTCCCTGCCATAACGATGAGCGACATCCTAAGCTTCGAGCAGGAGAATGTGAAGGGCAAACCGCTCCATTATATCATCCTTGGCAATGAGAAGGAACTCGACATGAAGGCTATAGAGAAGATTGCGCCAGTAAGGCGGGTGACGCTCGAGCAGATATTCGGATATTGACGGGTAAGGACGGCAAGGCGGTAGCCACGTGGCATGAGGACAGATAGAAAGGGCTGGATAACAGGTTTTTCCTCTCTGCCTAAACTTTTCCTCGTTATTGTTTGCCTTTCAGAAACTATTTCGTATCTTTGCATAGTCATACCAGATGCCTCACGCATCATCATGAATGCATACAGAATATGGCGAATTCTCCACCTGCTGCCCCGCTGCGGATAATTCTTCCACCCATTCCTGCTCGCCTCTACCGGCCCAAAAGACGTAATATCACAAAAACACATTAAGCATAAAACAAATATTATGGCAAATCCAGAATTCAAGTATGCGCCAATGTTCCAGCTTGGCGAAGACAAGACAGAATACCGTCTCCTGTCAAAAGAAGGCATCTCTGTCAGCGAGTTTGAGGGAACACCAATCCTCAAGGTGTCAGAAGAGGCTCTCGAGCTGCTCACTACACAGGCATTCCACGATGTCAACTTCATGCTGCGCCGTGAGCATAACGAGAAGGTCGCCGCGATTCTCAACGACCCCTCAGCCTCTGACAACGACAAGTATGTAGCCCTCACCATGCTCCGTAATGCTGAGGTCTCATGCAAGGGGAAACTGCCGTTCTGCCAGGACACAGGCACAGCCATCATACACGCCGAGAAAGGCCAGCAGGTATGGACAGGCTTTGAGGATGAGGAGCCTATGGCAAAGGGCGTATATAACACATACACCACAGACAATCTGCGATACTCACAGAATGCCCCTATCAATATGTATGACGAGGTGAACACACGCTGCAACCTCCCTGCACAGATAGACATCGAGGCCGTTCAGGGCATGGAGTATAAGTTCCTCTGTGTCGTGAAGGGTGGCGGCTCGGCCAATAAGACATATCTCTATCAGGAGACAAAGGCACGCATACAGAACCCCGGCACTCTCGTCCCATTCCTCGTGAGCAAGATAAAGACCCTCGGCACAGCAGCCTGTCCTCCATACCATATCGCTATTGTTGTCGGTGGCACATCGGCTGAGAAGAACCTCCTTACCGTGAAGCTCGCCTCGACAAAGTATTATGACTCTCTGCCTACTACAGGCGACGAGACAGGACGCGCCTTCCGCGACGTGGCGCTTGAGGCACAGCTGCTTGAGGAGACACGCAAGATAGGATTCGGCGCACAGTTCGGTGGCGTTGCCTATGCCCATGACATCCGCGTGGTGCGTCTGCCACGTCATGGTGCGTCATGCCCGATAGGCCTCGGCGTATCATGCTCGGCCGACCGTAATATCAAGGCGAAAATCAACAAGGACGGTATCTGGCTCGAGAAGATGGACGACAAACCATACGAGCTCATCCCTGAGTCACTCCGTCAGGCAGGAGAAGGCGATGCAGTCCGTATAGACCTTGACCAGCCTATCAGCGAGGTGTGCAAGCAGCTATCCAAGTACCCTGTCTCTACACGCGTTTCCCTCAACGGCACCATCATCGTCGCCCGCGATATCGCCCATGCCAAGATCAAGGCACGTCTCGATGCCGGCGAGGGTATGCCACAGTATTTCAAGGACCATCCTGTCCTCTACGCTGGCCCTGCCAAGACTCCGGAGGGTATGCCTTGTGGCTCTATGGGCCCGACGACAGCAGGACGTATGGATCCATACGTCGATGAGTTCCAGGACAATGGAGGCTCGCTCGTCATGATTGCCAAGGGCAACCGCTCACAGGCTGTCACAGATGCCTGCAAGAAGCATGGCGGCTTCTATCTCGGCTCTATTGGTGGCCCCGCCGCATTCCTCTCCAGCTCCAGCATCAAGTCTATCGAGTGTGTAGAGTATCCTGAGCTTGGTATGGAGGCTGTATGGAAGATACGTGTTGAGGACTTCCCCGCTTTCATCCTCGTCGATGACAAGGGCAACGACTTCTTCACACAGATATAATTGTACCTTATAAGGAATGTTCACACGGATGTCCACGGAATGT
>JBJEAW010000015.1:16059-29343 GCA_051869435.1 Prevotella sp.
ACACAGATATAATTGTACCTTATAAGGAATGTTCACACGGATGTCCACGGAATGTCACGGAGTATTGCTAGTTCTTTCCGTGACAATCCGTGATATTCCGTGTGAAGATATAACATCGTGGATACAGACAAGAAAAGCGGACGATATTACCCTCATTGTATAGAGAGTGATATCGTCCGCTTTATATTCGGGAGATAGGTTGGGGGAGTGTTGCTCCCCCAACTCCTTATGTCTTCGATGTTAGCCTACTGGAGAGGTATGGTGGCCACAGGGGTTATTGTGCTTGTTTATTCCTCCTCCTTGGCGATAGTCAGCTTCAACTCGTCAAGCTGTTTCTGGTCGATGAATCCTGGGGCATCGAGCATGACATCACGGCCGGAGTTGTTCTTCGGGAATGCTATCACATCGCGTATGGAGTCGAGACCCGCCATGATGCTGACGAAACGGTCGAGGCCGAAGGCGAGACCAGCGTGAGGAGGCGCACCGTACTTGAAAGCGTTGATGAGGAATCCGAACTGTGACATAGCTTTCTCAGGAGTGAAGCCGAGCACCTCGAACATCTTCTCCTGCAGCTGGCCGTCGTGGATACGCAGAGAGCCGCCACCCACCTCTATGCCGTTGCATACGAAATCATACGCCTTGGCGCGGACACGCTCTGGGGCGGTGTCGAGCAGAGGAATGTCGTCAGGGTTAGGCATGGTGAACGGATGGTGGGTTGACATGAGGCGCTGCTCCTCGTCACTCCACTCGAAGAGAGGGAAGTCGATAATCCACAGACACTCAAACTTGTTCTTGTCCATCAGTCCGAGACGACGGCCCATCTCAAGCCTGAGGGCGCAGAGCTGCACACGTGTCTTGTTAGCGTTGTCGCCAGAGAGGATGAGCAGAAGGTCGCCCTTCTTCGCTCCAGCCTTCTCTGCCACGGCCTTTATCTCGTCTGGCGTATAGAATTTGTCTATTGACGATTTTACTGTCCCGTCGTCATTCATCTTGATATATACGAGACCCTTCGCTCCCACCTGCTGTGACTTGACGAAGTCGGTCAGCTGGTCGAGCTGTTTGCGTGTATATCCCGCACATCCCTCGCAGACAATGCCACCGATGTATTGTGCGCTGTCGAACACCACGAACTTCCCTTCAGGGAAAGCCTCTTTCAGCTCCTGTATCTCCATCCCGAAGCGGAGGTCAGGCTTGTCTGAGCCGTATTTGCTCATAGCCTCGTGCCATGTCATCTGGCGCAGCTTGGCAGGCAGCTCCACTCCGCGCACCTCCTTGAAGAGGTGGCGTGCCATATCCTCGAAGAGGTCTATCACGTCGTCCTGATCTACAAACGACATCTCACAGTCTATCTGTGTGAATTCCGGCTGGCGGTCGGCTCTGAGGTCCTCGTCGCGGAAACACTTCGCTATCTGGAAGTAGCGGTCGAATCCTGACACCATAAGCAGTTGCTTCAGCGTCTGTGGCGACTGTGGCAGGGCGTAGAACTGGCCGGGATTCATGCGTGACGGCACGACGAAGTCACGTGCGCCCTCAGGCGTAGAGCCTATGAGTATAGGTGTCTCCACCTCGATAAACTGTTTAGAGTCAAGGAAGTTGCGTATGAGGATTGTCATGCGGTGGCGCAGCTCGAGATTCTTCCTTACAGCCGGGCGGCGCAGGTCAAGGTATCTGTATTTCATGCGCAGCTCGTCTCCACCGTCGGTGTTGTCCTCTATGGTGAACGGAGGTGTCTGGCTCTCGCTGATGATGTTAAGCTCAGACACAATTATCTCGATGTCTCCTGTCGGTATCTTCTTGTTCTTCGAGTATCTCTCGGCGACAGTGCCCTTGGCCTGGACAACATACTCGCGGCCAAGACGTCCCGCCTTCTGTCTCAGCTCTTCAGCGGCAGCCTCGTTGAACGCAAGCTGTGTGATGCCATAACGGTCGCGGAGGTCAACGAATGTCAGCGAGCCGAGGTTGTGCACTCCCTGCACCCATCCGGCGAGGGTCACCTCCTCGCCGACATTGTCTATGCGGAGTTCTCCGCAGGTTCTTGTTCTGTACATTTTAATATATAAAGATGTATTGTTGTTTATTGAATGCAAAATTAAGAAAAAATTATGTAACGTGCAAAAGTATTCTTGTTTTTTATTTGCACAGACCGAAACTTTGTATTAAATTTGCATACAACAAAAGCAAAGGCTGACAGCGGCCATCAGGCGGATTACACTTGTAATATCGCCTTGTGTCTTTCAGGCTGTCTCTTTGGTAGATCTTTAACATCTTGGGGGGTGTATTGGTTAGATCGGGATACTCATCAATTAAGAATCGGAAACCGGATATGCCACGCACTTCAATGGCGGGCCATTATGGCGGCGCTGCACGTCGTGGGCTCATCGAGACTTGTCCTTTGTCCTATGTCCTCTGCCGCCGCTAAAGCTGTATAGCCGATGGATTACAGAGATACGTGACATCCAGATATATTATATCTAAGGAGTTTTCATCACAATCACAATGCATCCCCCATTCTTTTTCATATTTAGTAAAGTTAATTTTTTTCTCGGCAGACAGTTTATTTGTGATAGCGCTGTCTGCCGAGATTTTTGTGCCCACACATGATATCGCAAGTGTTCAGGAGATAGTAAAATCCATGAGAGGGGAAGGAACTGCACAATGTTCCTTCCCCTCTCATGGTATATGGATAGCTGATTTTTCCTTTCTTATATTCAGCCAGCTACCGTTATTTCGTATTCCCTGCCTATTCTGGCCTACCGCTCTCCTCAACCGCTATAATCCCCACCTGTCACGTTGGTCTCCGGGGGCGTGGGGGCATTACAGAAGAGGGGGCAGGGATATGCTTATTTTGCTCTCAGCGCGTCCACGAAATGTTCAGTCACCTGTCTGAGCAGATGGCGGCGTGTGTTGCCTCCGAAGATGCTGTGGTTACGATTTGTGTATATGAGCTCACGGAAATCCTTGTCGGCTTGCACGAGAGCCTCGCTATACTCGAATGTGTTCTGCGGGTGGACATTGTCGTCGGCGAGACCGTGGCATATCAGCAGCTTGCCGTGCAGCTTCGCTGCGCGTGCTATGGGGCATTCGCTGTACCCGTCGGGGTTTTCCTGTGGTGTGCGCATGAAGCGCTCTGTATATATGGAGTCGTAGTATCTCCAGCATGTCGGAGGGGCGACGGCTACGCCGGCATAGAACACCTCGCGCCCCTCACTCATTGACATGAGCGTATTGAATCCGCCATACGACCATCCCCATATGCCTATATGCTCCTTATCGACGTATGGCTGTGAGCCAAGCCACAGGGCTGTCTCTACCTGGTCCTTTGACTCCAATACTCCGAGATTGAGGTATGTACATTTCTCGAAGTCCGCCCCGCGTGCGCCAGTCCCGCGGCCATCGACGGCGACGACGATGAATCCGCGCGAGCAGAGGTATGCGTCGTATGACGCTCCCTCACCGCATGAGCCCATGCGCCATGAGTCGATGACCTGCTGTGAGGCAGGCCCGCTATACTGGTGCATGATAACGGGATAGCGTCTTGAGGGGTCGAAGCCCACGGGCTTCATCATGTATCCGTTCAGCTTGACACCCTCTGATGTAGTGAACGAGAAGAACTCACGCTCTGGTATGTCATAAGCGGCGAGACGCTCCCTGAGCGCCTTGTTGTCCTCCAGAGTCGAAATGACCTTTCCGTCACGGCTGTTAGAGGTGCAGACGTACGGGGTGTTGCGGTCAGACCATGTGTTGAAGTAGTATTGCAGGGATGTCGAGAAGCGTGCGTCATTGACTCCCTCACGCTGTGAGAGGCGTTGTGTCTTGCCGTTAGCGTGAGCCACGAATATGTGGCGTGTCATAGGTGTTGGTGCAGCCTGGTAATAGATGTCGCCAGTCTTCTCGTCATATCCATAGACAGCTGTTATGTCGGTAGATTCCGGACATACGCTGCGTTTCAGTATGCCGCTCATGTTATACAGATACAGGTGGCGGTATCCGTCACGGTCAGAGAGCATGAGGATATTGTTGTCTGTTATGTGGATATTGTCATAGGCGGCCTCGACGACGTATTTGTCCACCTGCTCGCTGATTATCATCTTTGACAGTGTGGAGCGTGGGTTGACATCGTATATGCGCATGTTGTCCTGATGTCTGTTCAGGGTGATGAACAGGACTCTCGACGCATCCTTTGTCGGGAACATGCGGCAGATGTATCCGTCATCGTCAACAGGAACATCGAGACGCACGCTCTTGCGCGACTTGATGTCGTAGCTCCATGCCGACACGCGTGAGTTTGTCTTGCCGGCCTTGGGATACTTGTATGAGTAATGGCCTGGATAGTCGGCATTCTCCTCTATTTCGGGCTTCATCCCCTTGAACATCTGGAGGGTATATGTCTCCACATCCTTCTCGTCATATTTTATCCAGCATATCTGTGAGCCGTCGGCCGTGAAGCAGAGTGCTGTGGCCCATGCCAGCTCCTCCTCGTTCACCCAGTCGGGTATTCCGTTTATTATCTCGTTGCGTCGTCCGTCTTTTGTCACCTGGCTCTCGGCGTTGTCGTAGAGCAGCTTGACGAGGAATATGTTGTTCTCTCTTACGAAAGCCACCTGTGTCGCGTCGGGGCTCCATACGGGCGACTGTTGTGGGCCGCCGTCAGAGAGACGTGAGAGCTGTCGTGACACTGTGTTGTATATATACCACTCTGCTGTGAACGAGCGGCGGTATATGTATTTTGTCTTTGTGGCTATGAGAATCTTCTCTCCGTCTGGAGACATTATGAAGCTGTCAGACGACTTTATGCTCTCGCCCATGCATGTCGCGGGGTCGAAGAGGACACGTGTCTGGCGGCCTGTCTTGTAGCTGTAGGCCACGATGCGCCCCTCGTTGTCATAACATGCATAGCTCTCGCCGTCGGGCAGCGGCGTGACAGAGGCATGGCGCTTGGCGCGGAAGGTGCCGTTGGTGACATCGTCGAGAGTCACTTGTTTCCCCGCGAGTGATATCATGGGCAGATACATGATAAGTGTGATGATAAGCGTGATGGTTTTCATTTTCTTTTTTCGTCGTATGGTTTTTATGGTGTATTATCAGGGTATGGGAGGTTCTTGGGTTTCATGCGAGGGGGCAGGCGGGGCTTATGCTGACGCCCAGACTGTCAATATAGGGGGGCGTCAATCTTTTCGGGCAGGCTTTTTCTGCCATTGCATTCTCAGCAGGCTGTCCATGGAAGTCCTTGGGTGTCTGTGCATGTATCGCTCGGCGAGCTTGACGTATGGGGTTGAGAACACTTTCTCGCCTAACGTGGTGTTCACGATATGCATTATTTTCCCGATATGTGCGTCGCGGCTCTCCTGTGTTGACGAGCTGAGCTGCTCCATAGGGTATAGCGAGAGGAGATAGAACAGCAGGCAGTCAGGCACAATCTGGCTGCGCTTCATGGTCTGTATCTGGTGGTCGTAATAGTACCGGCGGTATATTGGGTATTCTGTCCCGAGATATTTGTCGAGGCATATGCCTACGGTGCCGTCGCCTATAATGATGCTCTGGTTGAGGGCTCCTATCTGTGTGTAGAACTCCGGTGTCTTTATGTTGGGTATTGATTTCCTCAGTTTGCGGAAAGCCACTGTCAGACCATCGTTCACGTCGTCCATATTGGCGTATTGTGACTCTACATCGACGATGATGTTCTGGAGTGTTGTGTCCTGATAGAATCTGAGCATCCGCTCGTTGATGTCCTGCTGGTCAACTGTTCCTAACTGCAACACGTTCTCCACGAGTGTGCGTGTCTCCATCGGGTAGTTGGTGTTCATGCTTTGCAGGGCAGAGAAGTCGCCTGTTGTCAGGTATCTGCTCTGCAGACGGTCATATCTCTCCACCTTTATTCCGTCTTCCTTCTCACTGTCTGAGCTGGCCCATGGATTCCATTTGCACGAGGGGAGTGACGTGCAGATGATGACTGTTATGGCGAGGTATATACTGGTAGTCCTTCTCATTCTTTATTTGTGGGGTATGGTCTTTTTGGGTGTTATATATCGGTAGAGCCGTCAACGTCTCTTGAACACCACCCACAGGACTACGGGAGCGCCGATGACAGGTGTTATGGCGGCTAATGGCAGAGGGTTCTGTGTGATGGCTGTCGAGAGGAGGTTACATACCAGCGCGGCGGCCGCGCCGGCTATCATGGTCATGGGCATCAGGCGGCGGAAATTGTCTGTGCGTGTCACCATCCTGACAATATGTGGCACAGCGAGCCCGAGGAAAGATATTGGGCCGCAGAATGCTGTCGTCACTGCTGTTATTATGCCCGTCGTGAGCAGCAGCGCATGTCTCAGCCTTCTTACCGATATGCCGAGGCTCTCGGCATACGCTGTGCCCAGCTGCATGGCGTTCAGCGGCTTCATGAGAGGCAGGCAGCATGTTATGGCGATGATTATGGAGAGGGCGTACCATGGCATCTGGCCCATCGTGACAAGCGAGAAGTCGCCCATGCCCCATACGACATATGTCTGTATGCCCTGTGCCGTGGCGTTGTATGTCAGCAGGGTTATTACGGATGTTATCAGATACCCTGTCATCATGCCGGCTATGAGAAGTATGAGATTATTGCGCACGGCTGCCGCCATAGCAAGCAACAGCCCTGTGACAGCCATCGCCCCGCACAGCGCGCTTATCACAACGACGGCATATCCTCCGATGCTTGTCATGCATCCTGTCGCCATCGCGCCTCCTGAGGCAAGCATGACAAGAGCCACTCCGAGCGACGCCCCGCTGCTTATGCCCAGCACCGACGGCCCTGCCAGGGGATTATGGAACGCTGTCTGTAGCATCAGTCCTGACACGGCGAGCCCCGCTCCTGTCACAGCGGCTGTCACAGCCTGTGGCAGACGGCTGTCGATGATGATATAGCGCAGGGTGTCGTCACCGCCCTCGCCTGCCAGAGTCTTCAGGATGTCAAGAGGCGGGAGGGAGACTGAGCCGAGGAAAATGTTCAGTCCGAATAACACTACGAGGAGTGTCAGCCAGACTATGTACCCACCATAGACGGGAGTTGCAGGCGACACGATGATGCCGTCTGTCTGCCCGCTGCCGGTCTTTGCTGCTGGATGTGTGCCGTGTCTTCTGTCTTCCATTTCCTTATATGGTGGGGTGGGGGAGCGTTCCTCCCCTATTGTGGTACAGTTGTCTGCATGGTTATGGCTGTTGTGCCTTTGAGTAGTATCTATTGCTGCCCGCCACATTCAGCTCCGGATGGAATATCCTTATAAAATCGGCGAGGAGATAGTCAGGGTGGAAAGGCACCTCGTCGAAGAATGCCGTTGTCATCGTGTTGCACGTCCATATATTCCCTGTCCTGTATGCGTCAAACTCACGGTATATGGGGTTGTCCCTGTCGAGAGTCTCTTTTGTCACGTCCTGTCCGGTCTTTATCATCCATACGTCAGCATGGCGAGCTTTCATGAGCACCTGCTCTGGCGACATTGGTATGCTTCCTGCCGACACGCTATTGTCCTCAAACGGATTTGTGGCGTTGGCGTCTATGTACATTTGTCCGATGGTGCTCGTCGATGACGGGACATACCATATTTGCCCGTATCTCATGTCTGTGACCACCATAGGCTTCCTCCTCGCCTTGCGGGCCAGTGTCTTCAGCTCGTCATACCGCCGCTGTGTGGCCTCGAATATACTGTCAGCAACAGCCTTCCTGCCTGTCAGCAGTCCGTAGAGCCGTATCCATTCTGCCCGTCCGAGAGGTGTCTTCTCCATATAGTCGGCACATTGTACTATGGGTATGCCTGTATTCTGGAGCTTCTTCAGGTCCATCTTCTCGTATGGCGATAGCAGTATCACGTCGGGATGTAGCGCCATGATGTGTTCTATGGATGGCGCCATGCTTGAGCCGCAGTCAGCCACTTGGCTTTTCTCCACCCTCTCTCTCAGCTCTTTCACAGTGAGATAGTCAGCGTCACATATTCCCGCTATGGCGTCGAGACACCCCATCTCCCTCATAAGGCTGCTGTGGACAGTTGTCATGACGAGTGCCCGGCTTACAGGCACCTTTATCCTTGTCCCGTCGGGGAGGTCACTGCGGGTGATGTCCTCGGCCAGCACAAGTGTCTGTATGAGGTGGGCAGTGTCCCATGGATTCCGTATCTTTGCCACGGCATATCCGTCGCCCTCGTCTATTGTGAGCAGTGTGGCGTAGTCCATTGGCTTCGCGCCATGCTCGTTATCCTGCCGTGTGCATGACGTCACGGCCATGAATGCTATCAGGCTTGCGGCCATCAGCATGACGCTCAATATTCCTTTCGCTCGTCTCATCGTTCAGCTTTTTTGCGTGTCAGGATTGTTCTTTCCGTTCGTTCTTGCCGCTGAGTGTGGTTCTTGTCATGCGTCCTGTACGGAGATAATCTCCCTTACTCTCTCCATGAGCCATTCCTGTTGTTCGTCGAGAGACATGTGGCTGTTGTCGAGGAGGAGGGCATCGTCTGCCTTTCTGAGTGGCGATATCTCACGGTGTGAGTCGGCATAGTCACGGTCCTCAACATTCTTCAGTATCGCCTCATAGTCAGCTTCCATGCCCCTTTCCTTCAGCTCGTCGTATCTGCGTTGTGCCCTCACGCTTGCGGCTGCTGTCACAAAGACCTTCAGCTCGGCGTCAGGGAATACTGTCGTCCCTATATCGCGGCCGTCCATGACGATGCCTTTCTCCTTTCCCATGGCGCGCTGCATGGCCACCATGGCCTCTCTGACAAAAGGTATCGCGGCAATCTCTGAGACATGGTTGCTCACGTCTATTGTGCGTATCCTGTCCTCCACGAGCGTCCCGTTGAGGTATGTGTCCGGTCGGCCTGTGTTGGCGTTGAGCGCGAATGATATCCTTATCTCTGGCATCGAGTTCTCCAGACGTGTCTTGTCGGCATGTCCCCCGTTGTCTATGATGCCGTTCTCCATCGCGTAGAGTGTCACGGCGCGGTACATGGCTCCAGTGTCAACATATATATATCCGAGGTCTTTTGCAAGTCGTTTTGCCATTGTGCTTTTGCCGCACGACGAGTGTCCGTCGATGGCTATGGTGATTTTTTCCATTGTTTCTTGTTGTTTTTCTTCTTTTTAAGATTGTTGTGTGCCGTTCATGTTGGTGTTTTCCGTGGTGTCATGCCTTGGCGTTTCAAATTGCATGACATGTCGCCTCCTTGTCCCCACGTTTATAGCGTGAAGGCGATATTAGCCACGAGTGTCGATGCCGAGACATGCAGCTTGGAGTAGGCGACGTTTATCTTTACGCGCTCGAGGTTCACGCCAGCTCCGAATGACAGTCCTGCTCCGTGAGACGATGTGTTGCCCTCACCGTCGGCCACCTTCATCTCGTGTGCCCTGCGGAAGTTATATCCTCCTGCCACATATATCTGGTCGGACAGCAGCGCCTCGGCTCCCACGACGATGTGGTCTTTGAGGCTGTAGCCCGTATGGTTCAAATCCACGAGTGTCAGCGACAGTCTGAGGGGCGACCCTATGAGCCTCTTCGACACGCCGAGCTGAAGGTCTATGGGCATTTTCTCAAACTCCTCGTCGTATGCCTTGATCTGTCCGCCGAGGTTTTTCGCAACAAGACCTACCGACCATTCGCTCTCCGGAATGTAGAGGTTCAGCCCGAGGTCGGCGGCTACAGCCATAGAGTTATATCCCCCTATATTGCCATAGACATATCTGAGCGATATGCCGCCAGAGAGGTTACGCATCAGCTCATATCCGAGAGTGGCCTGTATGGCGATGTCTGTCGCCGAGAATGTGCCGAGGTCGTTATTCTCGCTGTCCGTCTGCCTCATGCTTCCATAGCCCATATACTGCATTCCTGCCCCGACATACCATTTGTCGTCAAACACCATGTTGTAGGCCGCCGCCGCACTGTTGCATCCTGCCATGTACCGCATGTACTGTAGAGAGACCGTCTTCGGTGTGGCACCTATTATCAGCGCGGGATTGTGGAACATCATCAGGGCGTCGTCGTCAGGCATAGTGATATTGTCACCACCCATTGCAGCGGCGTGGGCGCTGACAGGAAGGCGGAGGAAGTTATACTCTGTCTGGCTGTCGTCCTGTGCGTGAGAAAATAGGGCGAAAAGCGAGAGTAGAAGGACAAAAAGACTTCTCTTCATATAAATATTCTAAAATTCTCGGCAAAGTTAATCATTTTTTCAAATATCCGAATTAATTTTGCGGTAAGAATGGCCATGCCCGCCCTATAATTTTGAATAATTAACTGAAAATGTTACAGCGCAAAACTCACCACGCCGATATCGAACGTTTGCGCCCGAGGCTCTTCCTCGTGGCGTTCTTCGTGTCGCTATTGCTCTTTGTCATAGCCCTCAACTGGCCCACGCCGACACAGATAGCGTGCATGATAGAGAGCATTGACAGCGACCCTGTGGTGGATATCGATCTGTCACAACTCAAGCAGGACGACCACCAGATAGTGGCAAAGGCGCACGAGAAGCCCGCCTCGACCGACCGCATCAACAAAGTCGATAAGGTCATTGACGCAAAAGAAGAGGAGAGACAACTGAAAGACAAGATCCAGTTCACAACGTCTGAGGCAGACGGGGCGGACAAGCTCCAGGAGAGGGAGGCAGAGCCGATAGCGCCACCCGTCGTCGATATGGACAACAATGCCGTCTCCCTGAGAGTGATAGAAGAGCTGCCAGAGTTTCCGGGAGGGATGTCAGAGTTCATGCAGTGGCTCAACCGTGCGCTGAAATATCCCTACCGTGCACAGAACGCCAAGCAGCAGGGACAGGTGAATGTCACATTCGTCGTGGAGAAGGACGGAAGCATAACAAACATCAAGCTCGTGAAGATGACACACACGGCGCTCGACGCCGAGGTGCTGCGTGTCATGCGTATCATGCCCAAGTGGAAACCTGCCACGTCACATGGCAAACCATGCCGTGCCGTCGTTGCCGTGCCCGTAGTCTTCGCCCTATGAGACACGCCGCGCCAGTTCTCCTGCACACACCTTACGTGACAGCCCCCAGACAACATCAGTATATACATCATTCCATATAGTATGACATCAACAGAAATCCTATCGCTTGTCAACGACTATCTTGACAACATCCCCTACACCCGCAAGCCCGCATCCCTTTATGAGCCTATACGCTATGTCCTCTCGTTAGGAGGCAAACGCATACGCCCTGTCCTCATGCTCATGAGCTACAATCTCTATAAGGAGGATGCCGCCTCGATACTCCCCACAGCCTGCGGCCTGGAGACATACCATAACTACACCCTCCTCCATGACGACCTCATGGACAACGCCGATATGAGACGCGGACACGCCACGGTACATAAGAAGTGGGACGCCAACACCGCCATCCTCTCTGGCGACAGCATGCTTGTGCTCTCCTACCAGCGCATAGCCCAGTGCGCCCCACAGTATCTGCCACAGATTCTCGACCTCTTCACGACGACAGCCCTCGAGATAGGCGAGGGACAGCAGTATGACATGGAGTTCGAGACAAGAGACGATGTCTGTGAGGCCGAGTATATCGAGATGATAAGGCTGAAGACCAGCGTCCTCCTCGCCTGCGCCATGAAGATGGGTGCCATACAGGCAGGAGCGTCGCCTGCCGACCAGGAGGCTCTCTACCGTTATGGCGAGAATCTCGGACTCGCATTCCAGCTCCAGGACGACTATCTCGATGTCTATGGCGACCCTGCCGTCTTCGGGAAGAACATCGGCGGAGACATCACATCGAACAAGAAGACATTCATGCTCATCAACGCCATGCTGAAAGCCGGGGGCGAGGACAGGGCGGAGCTGGCAGGATGGATAGCACGCAAAGACTTCGACCGTGAGGAGAAAGTCACGGCCGTCACACGTCTATATACAAAGCTTGGCATAGACCGCCTGGCCAGAGAGCGCATAGAGCATTACACACGTGAGGCTCTCGCATGCCTTGATGCCGTCGATACCCCTGACGAGCGTAAGGCCGAGCTGCGCGCTTACACCATGATGATGATGAGAAGAGAGAAATAATGGTTACGGGGTAAATAATGGGGCACTGGGAAAATCCTGTGTCAACTGGAAAAACAAAAACCGGAATCAACCCCTTGCGCTTGATGCAAAAATGTCTCTTGCGAGCCATAGATGATGTAGTTGTCTGAAACTCCCTGAGCAAGCTCAGATATTTTCAGACAACTACATCATCACCCTATCGGGTTTTGCATCAATCCCAAGGCGATAAACATAAATGCCCTCTGCGTTCGGTTTGCACAGCCAATGGCTTCACTCGAACTCTCTTACCTCCCCCTCCTCCCTTTCTACTTCCTGTAAACTACCACACCAAGATGATAGATACCCACACACATCTCGACGGAGAGGAATTCTCTGCCGACCGCATGGAAACCATGCAGCGCGCCCGTGAGGCAGGCGTGACACGCTGTCTCATCCCCGCCATCGACTTAGAGACATCACGCCACATACTCGAGCTGTGCCGCACGGAGCCCACTTTCTGCTACCCCATGCTCGGGCTCCACCCAGAGGAGGTGAAGGCCGACTGGCAGACCCAGACTGCGGCGATAATGAGACTGGCCCGTGAGGCAGAGCGCCAGGGACAACACGTGATAGCCATCGGAGAGGTAGGCCTGGACTATTACTGGTCACGTGAGTATGAGCGGGAGCAACTGGAGGCTTTCGAAAGGCATGTGGAATGGTCGGTAGAGTCGCGGCTGCCGCTCATGATACACTGCCGTAAGGCACAGAACGAGATGGTCAGTCTGCTGAGACATTACGAGCGCGACCTCCCCGGCGGTGTCTTCCATTGCTTCACAGGCAACGAGCGTGAGGCCGAGGAGCTGCTCCGCTTTGACCGCTTCGCCTTAGGCATTGGCGGCGTGCTGACATTCAAGAAGTCGCTGCTGCCCACAACGCTCCCGGCCGTCGTCCCTCTCGAACGTATCGTCCTTGAGACCGACTCGCCCTATATGGCTCCTGTCCCACACAGGGGCGAGCGCAACGAGCCGGCCTTTGTCGCCAATGTCCTCGACCGTCTCGCCGAGGCTTATGGCGTCGATAGGACGACAGCTGAGGATATCACGACAGCCACAGCGATGAGGATATTCTTCCCCGAGGAGAACTGATTGGTGTCTCCCATAGGTAATATGAGCTCTCCCCAGTTTCAATATAGCATACAATAACCTGCTGTGCCCTCTTGGCTTTCCACGGAAACTTCTTGTTTCCATAAGAGAGCCAAGAGGGCACAGCTTTTTGTTGTCATAAGGCATATAAGC
>JBJEAW010000016.1:0-28966 GCA_051869435.1 Prevotella sp.
TCAATCACAAGGCGATAAACATCCATCGGCTCAGCTCTGCTCTCGTTTGCACAGCTTTTGACTTCGTCGAAGGCTGGCTGCACCTCAGATAGCCCGCGAACTCAGCACTGCTATCGGCACCAGCATCTCTTCCATCGATATGCCGCCATGCTGGAATGTGTCCTTATAGTAGGACACATAATAGTTGTAGTTGTTAGGATAGGCGAAGAAAGCGTCGCCCATGGCGAACACATAGCTCGTGGAGAGATTGGGTACAGGCAGCTGTGCGTCGCGCGGAGACTTTATCGTGAAGATATCCTTCGACTGGCAGCTGAGGTTCTTCCCGAGCTTGTATCGCAGGTTGGTGTTCGTATTGCGGTCGCCGATTATCTTTACGGGGCGGTTGGCGCGTATCGAGCCGTGGTCTGTGGTTATGACAATGCGGCATGGCTTCTGTGCGAGACATCTGAAGACCTCGGCAATGGCTGAGTGTGTGAACCATGAGAGTGTCAGCGAGCGGTAGGCAGGCTCGTCAGCTGCGAGCTCGCGCAGCATCTTCATCTCTGTGCGTGCGTGTGAGAGCATGTCGATGAAGTTCACGACAAGCACATTGAGACGGTTATGTGCAAGGTTGGGCAGGCTGCTGACGAAGCGCTCCGCTCCCTCAGAGTCGTATATCTTGTTGTATGAGAAGCTGTCGTGGCGGCGGAAACGGTCTATCTGGGTCTGTATGAGCGGGGCCTCATTAAGATTCTTGCCCTCCTCGCTGTCTTCATCGACCCACAGCTCTGGGAACATCTTTTCTATCTTCTCGGGCATGAGTCCTGAGAAGATAGCGTTACGGGCATACTGTGTCGCTGTGGGGAGTATCGACATGTAGAGATCCTCGTCGATGTCAAAGTCACGGACGAGTTCTTTCGACAGTGTTGTCCATTGGTCATAGCGCAGATTGTCCATGACGATGAAGAAGACAGGCGAGGTGTCGCTGTCGAGGAGTGGGAAGATGTATTTGCGGAAGATATCGGGCGAGAGTGTCGGCCTCGCTGAGTAGTCGAGGAATGTTTTCGGGTTTACCCAGTCAAGATAGTTCTTCCTTATGAATTTCCCGAATGCGACGTTTGCCTCGGCGTGCTGCATACTGAGCATTTCCTTCATGCCCGTGTCAGTCTCTGACAGTGTCAGCTCCCATTGTACGAGCCGGCGGTAGAGTGTCTTCCAGTCGTCAAGGCTGTGGCACATCTGTATCTGGGTTGATATCTGTGCGAAAGTCTGTTGGTATTGGGTCTGGGTCACTTCGGCCACAATCTCGCGGCTGTGTATGTGCTTCTTCAGTGTCAGGAGAATCTGTGAGGGGTTGACAGGCTTTATGAGATAGTCGGCTATCTTGTGGCCTATGGCCTGGTCCATGATGTTCTCCTCCTCTGATTTTGTCACCATCACGACGGGTGTCTGTGGCTGTATCTCCTTGATCTTCTGCAAGGTCTCAAGTCCGCTGATGCCAGGCATCATCTCGTCGAGGAGTATCATGCTGAATGTCTGGCTCTGGCATTGCTCGATGGCGTCGGTGCCGTTTGATACGGTGATGACCTCGTAGCCTTTCTGTCTGAGGAATATGATGTGGGCGCGGAGATGCTCTATCTCATCGTCAACCCATAATAGTCTGCCGTTTGTCATGTCTTAATGTGTATTTTCTTATGCGTGTGCAAAAATAGGAGTGCGCTTTATGCCACGCTGTGGCTTTGAGGTGGAGATAAAGAGTGTGTGTGGCTTTTCTATGTGCGCTGTCTTATGGCGAAGCATGTTATGGCTGTCGCGATGGCAACGTTGAGGGAATCGGCTGTGGGCGAGCCTTTCGGATAATTGGGTATGAGGAGCTTGTGTGTCACTCTTTCCCTTATCCTCGGGCTTATGCCGTTCCCCTCGTTTCCCATAATGATGATGCCATGGTTATGCGTGTCAGCCGACGTTATGTCATCACCGTCAAGAAGGGTGCCATAGACGGGAAATCCGTCAGGGAGACTGTCTATGAGCGTGTCAAGCGGTGTGTATTCTATGCTGACGCGTGCTATGCTCCCCATTGTCGCCTGTATGACCTTTGGGTTCCACACATCGGCTGTCTCGGGGCTACAGAAGATACGGCTGACTCCAAACCAGTCGGCTATGCGTATGATTGTGCCAAGGTTCCCAGGGTCCTGCACGCCGTCGAGCGCTATGTACAGCCCTTCGGGAGACAGCCCTGCCTCTGTGGCGAGGAAGTCTTGGCTGAAGACTGCCAGCACCTGTTGTGGATGTTGCAGGAAAGAGATGTTCCGCAACTCGTCGTCTGTGACGGCTATGACCTCTGTGGACGGGGGTAGGGCGGCGTTGTTCGCGTCTATCCAGCCAGCTGTCGCCACCACCATCAGCGGCTTGGTGACAGCCATGAGGTCTCTTACGATCTTTGGCCCTTCAGCGACAAAGGCGTGTTCCTCACGGCGATGTTTCTTCTGCCCGAAGGCTTGGATGTATTTCTTCTTCGCTTTGGATATCATGGTCAAAAAAAAAAGGAGAGGGAGATTTGGGGCACTCGGGAAATCTTGTGTCAACTTAAAGACAAAAATCGAAATCAACCCCTTGTGCTTGATGCGAGATGTCTCTTCGAGCCCATGATGATGTAGCCGTCTGAAAATCCTTGGGCAAGCTCAGACATTTTCATCCAGCCACATCATCACCCTATCGGGTTTCGCATCAATCACAAGGCGATAAACAGAAATAAAAACTATCAACTCGTCAACTTGTTTCCTTGTCAACTAAGAATTGTTTATTGTCTGTTTATCGCTTTGAAGAGGATGGTGGCCTTCTGAAAGAAGGTGGTGGCGGGCTTCCAGTCTTTAGCTGACAGTCTCTTTCGCCTCTTCGGCCACAAACTGTAATGACGTGGCGTTGCGTGGCATCTTCACCTTTATCACTGTTCCTGGGTGTATGTCGTTGTTCAGGATCATGTCGCAGACCCGGTCCTCTATCTGTTGCTGTATGGTGCGGCGTAGCGGGCGTGCCCCAAACTGGACATCATATCCTTGGCTTGCGAGGAAATCCTTCGACTTGTCTGATATCCTCAGGCTGTATCCCATGGTCTTCATCCGCCCTACGACATCGCGCAGCTCTATATCGACAATGCGGCGGAGAGAGCTCGGGGTCAGCTGGTTGAATGTGACCACTTCGTCAAGACGGTTTAGGAATTCTGGTGCGAACTGTCTTGCCAGAGCCTTTTGTATCACGCCGTGGGCGTATGTCTGGTTCTGCTCTTCGGTAGCTGTGCCGTTATGGGCAGACGAGCCGAAGCCGATGCCGTTGCCGAACTCTTTCAGCTGGCGCGTGCCCGTGTTTGATGTCATGATGATGATGGTGTTGCGGAAGTCTATCAGACGGCCGTTCCCGTCGGTCAGCCGGCCTTCGTCAAATACCTGGAGAAGCATGTTATAGACATTCTGGTGGGCTTTCTCTATCTCGTCGAGAAGAACCACTGAGTATGGATGGCGTCTGACACGTTCTGTCAGTTGTCCGCCCTCGTCATATCCGACATATCCCGGAGGCGCTCCGACAAGGCGTGATGTGTTGAAGCTCTCGTTATACTCGCTCATATCTACACGTATAAGGCTTTCCTTCAGTCCGAACACTTCTCTCGCAATCTGCTGGGCGAGGTATGTTTTCCCGACGCCTGTCGGGCCGAGGAACATGAACACGCCAATCGGGCGGTTGTGAGCCCTAAGCCCCAGACGGTTGCGCTGTATCGCCTTTGCGACAGAGTCAACGGCGTGGTCTTGGCCGATGACCATGGCCTTAAGACGTGATGGGAGATTCTTCAGCTTTTGTGTCTCCGCCTCGCCTATATGCTGGACAGGCACACCGCTCATGACGGATATAATCTCGTTGACATCGACATCGGTGACGGTATGGTATCTCTCTCCGTCGTCATACCCTGTCTGGCTGGCTGCATCAAGCCTCTGCTGGAGAGTGGCACGCTGGTCGCGCAGGGCTGCAGCAAGCTCGAAGTTCTGGTTCTGCACCGCACGGCGTTTCTTGTCGTCGAGTGTCTTTATCTCTGCTTCCAGCATCTTCACCTTGGGGGAGACGACGGTCGAGCGGAGATGGACGCGTGCGCCTACCTCGTCGAGCGCGTCAATGGCTTTGTCAGGGAAAGAGCGGTCGTTGATGTATCGTGATGTCTGGGCGACACATGCCTCAAGCGCCTCGTCGCTGTATATGACATGGTGATACTGCTGGTAGCGCTCCTTGATGTTCTGCAGTATGAGGAGAGTCTCTTCTGTTGTCGTCTGGTTGACGATGATTTTCTGGAATCGGCGTTCCAGGGCTCCGTCTTTCTCTATGCTCTTGCGGTATTCCTCAAGTGTTGTCGCCCCGATACACTGTATTGTGCCTCTTGCCAGTGCCGGTTTGAGAATGTTGGCGGCGTCCATGGAGCCAGAGGCCGAGCCTGCTCCGATGATGGTGTGTATCTCGTCGATGAAGACGATGATATTCGGGTGGCTCTCCAGTTCGGATATGATGCCTTTTATGCGCTCCTCAAAATCTCCACGGTATTTCGTGCCGGCCACTATCCCTGTCATGTCGAGGGCGAGAAGCCTCCTACCCCTCAGCAGCGGCGATGATGTCCCGTCGGCTATCTGCTGTGCGAGGCCTTCCACTATGGCGCTCTTGCCTACTCCCGGGTCGCCTATGAGGACAGGGTTGTTCTTCTTGCGACGGCAGAGAATCTCTGACATTCTTGTAATCTCGTCGTGCCGGCCGACGACAGGGTCAAGCCTTTTGTTCATGGCGGCCGATGTCAGGTCGGTAGAGAATTTGTCCAGCAGTGGGGTGTCGCTGCTGCGGCCGTTGTCGAGGATGCGGGTCTGCTGTTTCTGCATGGCGTTGCTGAGCATACGGGATGCCTCGCTCAGCATGTCGCTGAAAGAGCGTGGACGGCTGTCTGTATCGTCGTCGTCATCATCGTCATCGACAGGAGGGAAGTCGCTGTCGCTGTTTGTTATGTCGTAAGCCCATGGCATGATGTCAGGGCTTTCATCATGTGTCGTTTCTGCTATATGCTTGATTCTTGATGTCATAATATTATAACTGTTTGTGTGTTGGCTGGGTTGCAAGTGGGCGGGGAATGTATAGGCTTGCTGCCGCTGGACATCCTTTTGCTGTGCCGTGGGGCTGATGTCAGCTTGTTTGTTTGCGTCCACCCCAGCTGGTCTGACTGTTCTGCTTATATCTCGTGAGATTTATCTTCCTGTTGTCTTTGATTGTTTCTCTTGTCTTGTCACGTCTTCTTTCTTCTGCTTTCTGTTGTTCCAGTAGGGTATGATATAGTTGAAGTCATGCTTCCATACTATGCCCAGTCCCTGAGTGTTGAGGTTTGACTTGGTGAAATATCTGTCAGATGTCTGGTTGTACACTTTCACCTGTAAGTTACCGTTGGGGAATAGCAGGTATCTTATGTCAAAGTCGCCGATGAAGGATGTTGTGGCGTTGGCATTGTCCCTATATCCGAACTGTCCGTTTATCAAGAGCCTGTTGTTGAGCATTCGTCCAGATATGAGCCCCTCGTATTCAGCGTTCATCATGCCTTCGTCGCCAGGAGATATGTTTGCCCCGAAGTTCCAGTTCTGGCTCTTCAACACCACGTCAGATATGATATTGTTAAGCTGTTGTGAGAGAGTCCCGGAGAGGAACGACTGCATCGCCACAGCTGTCCTTGACTGCCCTGACTCAGCTACATTGTCGTTCCCTGAGAAGAAGCGTCCGACAGTCAGGAGATATATGACCTGCTGGTTGCGCTCCTGCTCAGAGTCCATCAGCGTCGTTATCATCTGCTGTACATCTGTCGATGCCTGAGGTATGTTAAGGTCGAAATCGACGATGGGGTGTTCTGCTGTGCCTGTGATGTTCATGAGACAGTTCACACGCACTGAGTTGTTTGAGAATGAGTTGCCGATGCTCAGGTCAGAGAGTGGTACAGAGGGCACGATATACTGTGCCTCAAGGTTTACGTCAGCCTCAAACGGAGGGCCTCCGAAAGCTATTGTGCCTCCTGGGAGGAATGTGAAGTTTTTTGTGATGACCTGCTGGATGGTCATTTTATACTCTCCGTGCTGGACATTGTAATTGCCGAATATCTCCATTCCGCCCTTGTTGAAGTATGTGGCTCTCAGTGTCCCTGTTCCGTTCAGCGTGATATAGTCGCCTGTCCTCTCGTCCATTATCAGCCTGAGGGTGTTGTCTGTCGTGGTGTGGATGAGGAAGTTCATGCGTATGTCCGACCTGAAGTCGTCATCCTCCTCATCCTCCGCGGCGGCCTTTCTTGTGTAGCCCTCGTCTGCTGTCATGAGGCTTCTGTCACGCCATGTTATGAACTCCTGATCTTGTATGGCGTCAGGAGATGACACATTATAGACTATCTCCGTGTTCTTCTCGGGGAATGCCTCGATGTCAAATGTTATCTCTCCCGGCCGGCCGGTTATCCTGCATGTGCCGCTGCCGACGACATGTCCGCAGAATGTCGAGCCATCGAGTGTGGGGAAGTCATAGCACAGCAGATGGCTGGCGTTGATGTCGATGTCGAATGTCAAGCGTGCGAGATGCTTATGGTGCAGCCCGCCTGTCACTGTCGCTGTGTTGCCCGCAGCGTCGGCAATCTTGCATTTGTTGAAGAGGATGTCGTTATAGACAAGGCTTACGGTGTCATTCTCAAGAGTGTATGTCGTGTTGAGCGGTGTCACATGGAGCTTGCCGTTCACGACGGCGTCGCCTGTGAGATTTATCTTGCTCAGATCGCCCCATAGCCTTAACCGTCCGTTGGCCCACGCCGTGACATTGTCAAGGAATGAGTCGCAGAACGTGTTCATGAATTCCAGACGTGTGTTGTCGGCCTGGATGTCGAGGTCTATATAATTCTTTTTTATAGACACATATCCGTCGATTATCGTTCTGCCGTCAAGATTTCTGAGTGTCGGCCTGCCTGTCGTGTGACGTTTGCCGGCAGATGACAGTTCGAGGGGCTTCACGCCGGGGTCGTCACAGCGTCCTTTTATGTTTATCTGTCCGAGAGTGTTGTCCCAGTCGGCAGATACCGTAAGCGTCCCCATCCGGCCTTTCTCGAAAAGGAAATCCCTCACTTTGAGGTCGGCATGGGCTTGGGGTGTGGAGAAGACCGACGTGGCAGTAGCCTCTCCTGTCGCATACCCGTCAAACTCAACAGAATGGAAGTCCACCAGATTCATTATGTATGCGACATCGACATCCTTCATGCTTATCGTCAGCGAGTCTGTTGGCAGCCTTGTCGCCATGCCGTTTATCCTTATATGCTGCTCTCCGTGCTCAAGCAGGAAATTGTCTATGTCAAGACAGTTGGAGGAGTATGTTATCTCTGCCCGCCGCAGATTCCACAGCGAGTCGTTGATCATGACCTCTGAGGGGGAGATGTTTACCTTGGCAGTGGCCTTCCCCTCGATGTTCCGGAAGAATTGCCCGCCGATGTTCAGGCTGCCCTTGAACTTGTCTCCGCAGCCGTTATCCCATCTCAGGGAGGCGTCCACATTGTTGTTTGCCGCCTTGCCTGTCAGCCCGAGCGACAGTCTGCCGCCATCGCTGTTGTGCTTTATGGCGTTCACGGCCAGATGGAGTGTGTCACCCGGAGATGACAGATGGACAGACGCTGCCTTGAGCCTCATGCCCGATACCGCCATGCTGTCAGCCTTTAGGGTTATGTCTGTCGTGTTCAGCGCGTCGTTGATATATCCCTTTATTGATATCGGGCTGTTGTGTGAGATGTCTGTTCCGGCCAGGAAGTTAAGCAGTCTGGTGTCATATATCGTTGCTGCCAGCGACATCGTGTTCCCTGTTTTCGTGTAGTGGGGGATGCCTGGTAGGGTAGGGAGACGCTGCGAGATAAGGTTCATCAGCGATGTCCCGAGCGTCCTTATGTCATATTGTCCCGTGGCGTGGATATTGGCGAAGTCAGATGTCAGCTCCATCTCGCGCCCTCCTGTGCTTTGGCGTATGGAGCTCAGTGATGTCCTCTCACATGAATAATGTTCTGATTCTCCTGTTATCCGCAGGTTGTTGATATTCGCTGTAAGATTGTCGAGCACAGCGCCCGCATCGCCTATCATGACATCAACATTCATGCCAAACGATGTCCCGGGGTAAGATTTCGTGAGATTCAGGGCATGGGGAGATATGTTGCTTACATCTGCTCTCAGCATGATGTTCTTCAGCTCTGCCACTCTGCCTCCAAGCAATGCCATGATGTTTTCGGCCGAGACGGAAGCGTTGACGGCGGCGTTGATGTCGGTCAGGGATATCTCCATATTGCCCTTGTCGTGTTCTAATCCGACGTTGGCCTCTATGTTACGGTATGGGTAGCCGTTCAGTGTCAGCAGTGGCAGTGATATGTCCGCATCAAGCTTCCGTGGCCTCTTCGTTGCCCGGTCGATTATTGACGTTCCGTGCAGGCTCAGCTCTGTATCCCCGACGATGCCGTTGTTGAGGATGTGCCCGAGGCGGAGTGTCGTCGAGCTGAGGTCGAGGCTCGCCCGCTCTCCATGTAAGGCTATCTTTGACGTGAGGTCTCCTATTCCTGATGTGATATTTGTCTCGGCAGAGATATCCTCACGTGTTCCTGACGCCGATGTCTTTAGGTCGATGCTGCCTATACGGGCAATGATGCTGGTGTCAATGCCTGTGTTCTTTATCAGCTCAGACACCGCGCTGCACTCGGCGTGCAGTGTGAGCATGGGGACAGACCACGACATATCACCCCCATCCTTCAGACAGTTGATGATGTTTGTCCGTGCCCGTGCGCTGCCTGTCAGTGACAATGCGATTTCACGCCCGGAATTGTTTATCGATAATGATTTGACGCGTATGTTGTTACTGTCTCCTGTTATCTCTGTGTCGAAGAATAAGCTTCTGTTTGTTCCTTTTAGTTTTGGCACAAACAGCGCTATGTCATTGGTGCCTATCGACGAGTGGTCGCTCTTCATGCTCAGCGCCCTGATGTCTTTCCCGTTGTACTCAAGGGCGATGTCCAGCCCGATGTCGCTGTTTGTCGTCTGTAGGGAGAATCCCCTCAGTCTTGCGGACTTCTTGCCTGCATCTGCTATGAAGGCCAGCTTGTTAATGCACAGTCCGCTGTTACGCTCTTCTAACACGAGCTTCTTCATGCGCAGCGACAGTGTGTCGTCGGTGAGGGCGTATAACATGATGTGTCCGCTGATACGTCCGATGTCCAAATGGTTGATGTCAAACGAGCCGTATCTGCGCGCCTTGTCCTGACGGTCGTAGCTCAGCGAGCTGTTGCGTATGACGAGAGACGATATCTGCAGGTTGAGTGGTGTCTTGCTCGCCGTGTCTTTCGATGCGAGAGAGTCAAGTATAAACTGACAGTTCAGTGGCGATGTCACGCTGGCTTTGGTCAGTGCCGCTCTCATGCCGAATATCTGTGCAGAGGAAATGACGATGCGCCCCTCTATGAGCGATGACACGTCTAACTTGGCAGACACACGGTGGCAAGAGAACATCTTCTGGTGTTGGTGGTCTTCTATCATCACCTCGTCGATGACAATTCTGTTCAGCAGCCCCAAGCTGATGTTGCCGACAGAGACTTTCGTGCCTAGTTTCTCCTGTAGGGTCTTCGACGTCTTATACGCAATAGCATGTTGTACCGCTGGTATATGGAGCAGCACAACACCAAGCATGTAAACACCTGCCAGTGTCCATGCCAAACCTATGAGTATGTGTCTGAAATGCTTGATATAATATGATTTTTGATGCAAAATTACGAAAAAAATGTCTTACATTGAAATCTTTCATCCAATTATATACTGATTTATTATTTTTTTTCATTAATTTTGCAAACAATATTTAATGGAAGATTGGTTTGGGACGATTATCATCAATCGTGTCCTTGTGTTGTCTGATAAGTTTAGGAGAATCATTGTTATTCTAACCCACGACGATGTGTGCCAGCTCAAAAAGCCGCGCGGAATCCTTTTCGGGCTGTGCGGTCAGAATAGTACAGGAGTGTCTTGCTCATACATATTAGCCAGAAAATGGAACCTTGACACAATATGCTCTGTTTCAAAGGTTTATCCCCGTCCTCCCAAAAGACACTGAATGAGCGGCTTATTGATACTGGATGAGCGGTCCATTTGTACTGGGTGAGGCTCCCATAAGCACTGGATGGGAAACAGCGAGGAATGTCATTGCGAGAACCATGCCATTTGCCGACAGGAACAGGGATTGGGCAATGGTTGCATGACGAGGGGACATGAAGCCTGTTGGCATAAGGCATTTCACCCTTACATGCCGGGGCTGTCGGGGACATAAGTGCTTTACAAGTGATGGCAGTGACAACCTCTTGGGAATAAGATATAATAGGTATAAATATCAATAAATCGTTCAAATTATGGTAAACGTTATCAAGTTACGTAAAGGTCTTGACATCAGACTGAAAGGTGCGGCAGCCCATAAAGACGTGCCAACGCGTCGTGGCTCTGATTTCGCGCTCTGTCCCGCTGATTATCAGGGTGTGACACCGAAGGTCGTTGTCAAGGAGGGTGACCGTGTCTTGGCCGGGGATGCTCTGTTTGTCAACAAGCAGTTCCCCGACATCCGTTTTGCCTCTCCTGTCAGTGGAGTTGTGACAGGGGTAGTGCGCGGTGAACGCCGCAAGGTGCTCGCTGTCACAGTGAAGGCCGACGATGCTGTCGAGTACAGAGACTTTGGCCGACATGACATCAGTGGCATGACAGGTGAGGATGTCGTGTCTTCGCTCCTCGCTGCCGGACTTTTTGGGCTTATCAATCAGTTGCCTTATGCGGTATCAACCAACAACGTTGTACAGCCTAAGGCAATCTTTGTATCTGCATTCCGTGACATGCCTCTCGCAGCAGATTTCCTCTATGAGCTGAGTGGCAATGAGGAGGCTTTCCAAGCAGGAATATCGGCCTTGTCAAAGATTCAGAACGTCTATGTCGGGATAAATCCTGACGGGGAGAATGTGCTGGGACAACTTAAAGATGCCACAGTGACGGTCTTCAAAGGCAAGTGTCCTGCCGGAAACGTCGGCGTACAGGTCAATCACATCGCTCCTGTCAATAAGGGCGATGTGGTGTGGACTGTCAGCCCGACAGCAGTCATCTTCTTCGGCCGACTTCTGCTTACGGGCAAAGTGGATATGCGCCATAAGGTCGCTCTTGCTGGACAACAAGTCAAGGATCCTGCATATTCTGAGGTTATTGTAGGACAGAAACTTGAGACCCTGGTAGAGGGAAGGATAAACCTTGAGGGAACACGCCTCATTAACGGCAACCCCCTGACAGGAGTGAAGGCCACAAAGGATGATTATATCGGCCCGCAGGTAAGCGAGGTGACCGCCATACCCGAAGGCGACCATGCCGACGAGATGCTTGGATGGATACTCCCCCGTACCAACCAGTTCTCTGCAAGCCGCTCATACTTCTCATGGCTCATGCCGAAGACGAGGGCATACGACTGTGACGCACGCATCAAGGGCGGAGAGCGCCATATGATTATGTCTGGCGAGTATGATAAGGTTCTGCCTATGGATATCTATGGCGAGTATTTGATCAAAGCCATTATAACAGGCGATATTGACCGCCAGGAGGCTCTTGGCATATACGAGGTGAGCCCAGAGGATTTTGCTGTGGCAGAGTTTGTTGACTCTTCCAAACTGCAGCTACAGCGCATTGTGCGTGAGGGACTTGACATCTTGCGCAAAGAGAATGCTTGATGTCTGTAGCTCTGCCTACACAGCAGGGGCTGCATGACTTTATGCCATACGTTATTATTCGTAGTATCCTTACATGCGATAGGCTGTGGCTCGGCATAGCCCAGGCAAGTTTGGCTCTGCTCTCGCTTGCACGATGTTTCGGCAGAGCCTGAGCAAGCTTAGGTCAGTTCTCGTTTGCACGATGTTTCGTCTTGCATTATCCTTACATACTCTTTCAATATCCAATTTAGAAAATCATAATCAATGAAATCAATAAGAAAATATCTTGACAAGATAAAGCCAAACTTCGAACAGGGCGGGCGCTTCCAGTATCTCGGGAGTGTATTTGAGGGTTTTGAGTCCTTCCTCTTCGTCCCTAACACGACATCGAAGTGTGGAGCGCATATTCATGATGCTATCGACTCAAAGCGTGTCATCAGCTTTGTCATAATAGCGCTGTTGCCTGCCTTGCTCTTTGGCATGTACAATATTGGCTATCAGAATGCTCTCGTGGCCGGCCGTCTCGCTGACGCCACGTTCTTCGGGATGTTCTTCTACGGCTTGCTACAGATGCTCCCTAAGATACTCGTCAGCTATATAGTCGGCCTCGCCATAGAATTCGCATGGGCACAGTGGAAACATGAGGAGATACAGGAGGGCTACCTCGCCACCGGTATCCTCATACCTATGGTCATCCCCGTCAACTGTCCTTTATGGTGCCTGGCCCTGGCCTGCGCCTTCAGTGTGATATTCTGCAAGGAGATATTCGGCGGTACGGGCATGAACTTTGTCAACCCCGCCCTGGCCGCGCGCGCATTCCTCTTCTTCTCTTACCCTACGGTGATGTCTGGCGACAACTGCTGGGTGGCGAAAGATGAGATATTCGGCCTTGGATATCAGATTGCCGATGCCACGACAGCCGCCACGCCACTGGGAGCTATAGTTCAGAACCCTAACTCAACCATCGACACCATGGCTGCCGTGACGGGCCTTATCCCAGGCTCTATGGGCGAGACAAGCTTTATTGCCATAGCTCTTGGTGCTGTGCTGCTCCTGTGGACAGGTGTCGCATCATGGAAGATAATGCTCTCTGTCTTTGTCGGTGGTGGCCTCACAGCCGCACTGTTCCATTCTTTCGGCGCCTCTCCGTTGACAGCCATCCAGCATCTTGTTCTCGGAGGTTTCGCTTTTGGTGCCGTGTTCATGGCTACCGATCCTGTCACTGCAGCCCGCACCGAGACCGGCAAGTGGATATACGGATTCCTCATCGGCGTTGTCGCTGTTGTTGTCCGTGTTATGAACCCCGGTTACCCGGAGGGTATGATGCTTGCCATCCTTCTGATGAACGCCTGTGCTCCACTCATCGACTGGTGTGTTGTAGAGCGTAACATCTCTCGTCGTACAAACCGCTTGAAAAAATAAGGAGGAAAGAATCATGGCAAAGAAACTGAATACAAACAACAACGCATACATTATTATATATAGTGTAGTCCTTGTCCTTATTGTCGCCTTTTGTCTCGCCTTCGTCTATACATCGTTGAAGGAGCGTCAGGATGCCAATGTGGCTCTTGATGTCAAGAAGCAGGTGCTCGCCTCGCTCGATATACGTGATTTTGCCGACGACGCTGACGCGGAGGCAAAGTATGCCGCCATCGTGCAGAAGACAGACACCGTCTGTCATGAGACAAAGTCTGTCATATATTATTGCCAGCTTGACGGCCAGCAGAAATATATACTGTATGTCAAGGGCATGGGACTTTGGGGTCCAATATGGGGCTACATCGCGCTTGACGCAGACAAGAAGACCGTATATGGAGCTTATTTCAACCATGAGAGCGAGACTGCCGGACTGGGAGCCGAGATAAAAGACTCGAAGCAGTGGCAGGGTCTCTTCAAAGGCAAGGTGGCTGTGATGGACGGAAATGTCGTCCTGACTGTCAAGAAGCCTACTGACATCAAGCCGGAGGAACGGCCGTATGCTGTCGATGGCGTCACAGGCGCCACACTGACATCTAACGGTGTTGACCTCATGATTAAAGACGGTCTTTCCAAATATGCCGATTTCCTAAATGAGTAGTTACTTATATGACAGTTGCCGGCGAACGGTGTGGACCACATTTCTGCACATACACCGTCGTCACGCCTGTCTGTAAAATCCTATATGCGATGAAACTTTTTTCAAAAGAGAACCGTGAGGTATTCCTCACCCCGCTGAACGGTAATAACCCCGTCCTCGTCCAGGTACTCGGCATATGCTCGGCACTTGCCGTGACATCACAGCTGAAACCTGCTATCGTCATGGGACTCGCTGTTACCGTCATCACAGCGTTTGCAAACGTCATAATATCCATAATCCGCAATACTATCCCTACGCGCATCCGTATTATTGTGCAGCTGGTAGTCGTTGCGGCCCTCGTAACCATTGTAAACCAGATTCTCAAGGCTTATGTCTATGATGTCAGCGTAGAGTTGTCTGTATATGTCGGCCTTATCATCACCAACTGTATCCTCATGGGACGTCTGGAGGCTTTTGCCTCTATCAATGCTCCATGGCCGTCGTTCCTTGACGGCATTGCCAATGGTCTGGGATATGCCTATATCCTTGTCGCCGTTGGAGGTGTCCGTGAGTTGCTTGGCCGTGGCACACTCCTTGGCTTCAAGGTTGTTCCTGACTTTATGTATGACGCCGGATATATCAATAACGGCATGATGACAATGCCCGCCATGGCCCTCATACTGTGTGGCGTAGTCATCTGGATACACAGAGCGTATTTCTATAAAGACTAACCCCCTCGCCCCACCCCGAGAAGGTTAGTCCCGACCAACAATATTCCTGTAAAAACAATAAACAATGGAACATATCATATCTTTATTTTTCAGAAGCATCTTCGTCGATAATATGATATTCGCCTTCTTCCTCGGCATGTGTTCTTACCTTGCTGTCTCGAAGAGCGTGAAGACATCATTCGGCCTTGGCATGGCGGTCACTTTCGTCCTCCTTATCACAGTCCCTGTCGATTACCTGCTTCAGACAAAGGTCCTCTCAGCCGATGGCGTTTTCGGCATAGACCTGACATATCTTTCCCTTATACTCTTCATTGCCGTCATAGCAGGCATTGTACAGCTCGTGGAGATGGTTGTAGAGCGTTTCTCTCCTTCGCTTTATGCCGCCTTGGGCATCTTCCTGCCTCTTATTGCTGTCAACTGTGCCATAATGGGCGCCTCACTCTTCATGCAGCAGCGCATAAATCTCGACCCGTCCAACACACAGTATATCGGTGGTGTCGCTGACGCTCTTGCTTTCGCCCTGGGCTCAGGTATAGGATGGACTCTCGCCATCTGCCTCCTTGGAGCGATACGTGAGCGCCTGGCATATTCTGATGTGCCAAAACCTCTCCGCGGACTTGGCATCACATTCATAACCGTCGGACTTATGGCTATGGCCTTCATGTGCTTCTCAGGCCTGAAGATTTAGCTGCCGGCATAGAATATCCCGTAACATGAAAGGCTGATGAGAGCCCGTGCACACCGCTTCTCCACTATCGGACAACCCCCGGCCAGAGTGGAAGGCATGCCAGGCCCGGCCAGCCGTAACAGCATACAAATATCATATTTATGGATATCAATTTTATATTATCAAGCGTCAGCGTATTCCTTGTGGTCATCATACTGCTTGTTATCATACTGCTTGTCGCAAAGAAATACCTGTCGCCCAGCGGCAATGTCAAGATAACAATAAACAATGATACCGTCCTCGATGTCCCACAAGGCAACTCTGTCATGGCGACACTTAACGAGAACGGCATCTACCTCCCCTCCGCATGTGGTGGCAAAGCCTCTTGCGGACAGTGTAAAGTACAGGTTCTGGAGGGAGGCGGTGAGATACTCGATTCAGAGAAGTCACATTTCACACGCAAGGAAATAAAGGAGGGCTGGCGTCTTGGATGTCAGTGCAAGGTGAAAGGCGACCTCAAGCTCCATGTCGATGAGTCTATCATGGGCGTCAAGGAGTGGGAGTGTACCGTCATTGGCAACAGGAATGTCGCCACGTTTATCAAAGAGTTCAAGGTCGCGCTTCCTCCGGGAGAGCACATGGACTTCGAGCCAGGCTCATATGCCCAGATACGCATCCCGGCTTTCGAGATCGACTATGACCGTGATATGGACAAGAGCCTCATCGGTGACACCTATCTCCCGGCATGGGAGAAGTTCGGGTTGTTCCCTTTGAAGTGTGTCAATACCGAGCCTACTATCCGCGCATACTCTATGGCCAACTATCCTGACGAGGGCGACATCATCACCCTCAATGTCCGTATCGCCACACCTCCGTTCAAGCCGAAGGACCAGGGGCCGGGCTTCATGGATGTCAACCCAGGCATAGCCTCTTCTTATATCTTCACCCTTAAGCCCGGCGACAAGGTCATCATGTCTGGCCCTTATGGAGAGTTCCGTCCACAGTACGGTACAGGCAGGGAGATGATATGGGTAGGAGGTGGTGCCGGTATGGCTCCGCTGCGTGCTCAGATAATGCACATGCTCCGCACACTCAAGGTTGAGGACCGTGAGATGCATTACTTCTACGGTGCACGTGCCATGGAAGAGATTCCATTCCTTGACGATTTCCTCATGCTTGAGCGTGAGCATCCTAATTTCCACTTCCATCTGGCTCTCGACCGTCCTGACCCAAAGGCAGACGCTGCTGGCCTGAAATATACTCCAGGCTTCGTTGCCCCAGTAATGGGAGATACATATCTCAAGCAGCATGAGGCACCAGAAGATTGTGAGTATTACCTCTGCGGACCTCCTATGATGACAAAGACAGTGCTTGATCTTCTTCACTCTCTCGGCGTGGAGGACAATATGATACGCTTCGATAATTTCGGAGGGTAAAATGAATAATTAGAAATGAGCTGAAGAGACTACAGACAAGCCCTTCAGCTCATTTCTTCTATGTTTATTCATAAAAATAAGTCTGAGAAACTATCTTTTTTCATTAATTTCGCCTATTTAGTGAAAAAAAACTTGATAATGTTTTGTAGATAAAGAAAAAGTTGTTACTTTTGCATACGAATATACATTTCTTTCAATGGGATAATCTTTGAAAATTAATGAAATCGAATATTAACTAAAATTGTTATAGCGATATGAAGAAATTCTTCCTTATCCTTGCCATGGCAACATCGGCCATGTCAATGTCAGCCCAGGAAGGTTACTATGGTAACAAGTTCTGGGACAACTGGTATCTCGGTCTTGAGGGTGGTGTCTCTTCTAAGACAACACATCAGGCAGTTTTCAAGCATCTTAACCCTGAGCTCGGTGTTCGTGTGGGCAAGTGGATCACTCCTGCATTCGGCCTCGCTCTTGAGGGACAGTACGCTTTCTCTTCTAAGGCTCGTCTTAATGACTACCGTTATCTTGACGATTATGCCAATGGTGCGCTGACAGCCAACCTCCTCGGCCAGTTCAATCTTAATAACATCTTCGGTGGATATAAAGGTGAGCCACGCAAGTTTGAGGTTATTGCCAATGTAGGTATCGGCTACCAACATACATTCGCAAAGGACGGCCAGGTTCTTGAGATTGGCACCGTGCGCAACTCTATGAACCAGAAACTCGCTGTTGACTTCACATGGAACTTCGGCGACATGAAGCAGTGGCAGTTCTACGTAGAGCCAGCCCTCAATTATCTCATTGCAGGTTCTAAGCCAGGCCGCGAGGTAGAGCCCGGTATAGGAAGCCAGGAGGTGGGATATGATATTAACTACTCTTATCTCCAGCTCCATGTTGGTCTTAACTACAAGTTCAAGACAACAAACAAGACACACAACTTTGCTATCGTCACAGCATGTGACATGGACGCAATCAACGCGGAGATTAACGCTCTTCGTGGTAAGGACGCTGTCATAGCAGCTCTCCAGAAGGAGATTGAGGATCTCAAGAAAGCTCTTGAGGATTGCCAGAACCGTCCAGTGGAGAAGGTCATCGAGCCTACACTCCCATCTGTATTCTATCCTCTCGACAAGTCTGTCATCACTCCTGCACAGGCACAGAATGTTGCCATCGCTGCTGAGATCATGAAGAACCACCCAGAGATTAAGCTCCAGGTTAAGGGTTATGCTTCACCAGAGGGTCCTGCCGACCATAACAACGACCTCTCTGTACGTCGTGCACAGGCTGTCAAGGATCTCCTCATCTCTAAGTACGGCATTGACGCTTCTCGTATCACAACAGAGGGATGCGGTGTGACAGACAAGCTCTTCGAAATTTACGAGTTCAACCGTGTTGCAATGCTTTACATTGAGAAGTAAATAAGTAAAGCGGTCTCTCCCTCTGCGGGAAGACGTTCATAAATGACAAATTGAGGTAGGTATCTCTCCATTTGGTATGGAGAGGTATCTACCTCTTTTGTTCTTAAACGGGCAGATATATGGCTGCTTCTGGCAAACGTGACTTGCTGTCTGTTTGATAGCCGTAATGTGCGCTTCTGGACCACAAATCGTATGATATAGACTAATTTTTTGGCAAATATCATTAAAAATCACTCACTATTTTTGTCAGTACAAAGAAATATGATTAATTTTGCGCGGCGAATCTGATCGTATTTCAAGGATAACGGCAATATGCGGCACACTCTCTGACAGTCGTTTAAGGAATATGTGAGTCCTGTAGCGTGTCATCCCCTCTCTTGGTTTTTGCCTTTCAGGGTTAGTAAGCTTAAAGCCGTACGTCTCCATTTTCCTCAACTTTGAGGATATTGCATTCGTGCCATAAATTATTTCAATAGGTATATAGTAATGAGTTACAATTTATTAAAAGGAAAACGTGGCATCATCTTTGGTGCCTTGAACGAGCAGTCAATAGCATGGAAAGTAGCCGTTAAGGCAGTAGAGGAGGGTGCCACAATCACTCTCTCCAATACTCCTATGGCCATCCGTATGGGTCAGGTTGACGCTCTCGCCCAGCAGCTTGGCTGTGAGGTTATACCTGCCGATGCCACAAGTGTCGAAGACCTTGAGGAGGTGTTCCGCCGCTCACAGGAGGTGCTTGGCGGACAGATAGACTTTGTCCTCCATTCTATAGGCATGTCGCCTAATGTGCGTAAGAAGCGCACATACGACGATCTTGACTACGGTATGCTTGACAAGACCCTCGATATCTCAGCTATCTCTTTCCACAAGATGATACAGGTGGCAAAGAAGCAGAATGCTATAGCTGATTATGGCTCTATTGTAGCCCTGACCTACATGGCTGCACAGCGCACCATGTTCGGCTACAACGACATGGCCGATGCCAAGGCTCTTCTTGAGTCTATCGCACGCAGCTTCGGCTATATCTACGGCCGTGAGCATAATGTGCGTGTCAATACCATCTCACAGTCGCCTACTATGACGACAGCAGGCAGTGGCGTGAAGGGCATGGACAAACTCTTCGACTTTGCCAACCGCATGTCGCCACTTGGCAATGCCAGTGCTGATGAGTGTGCAGACTATTGCATCGTGATGTTCTCTGACCTCACACGCAAGGTGACCATGCAGAATCTCTACCATGACGGTGGATTCTCAAGCATGGGCATGAGCCTCCGTGCCATGGCTACATACCAGAAAGGACTGGAGGAGTATATGGATGAGAACGGAAATATCATTTACGGATAATTTCCAGAAGGTAGCATAACGATAGGGAAAAGGACACAGTAAAGCCCTCTCGCATACATCACTTTTCGGAGTGAGGTGTGTGAGAGGGCTTTCTTTGTGTTAATGTTGGTTTGAATGTGTCAGGTTGTGGATTCCTACTCCTCAACCGGACTTTGTGGCTCTCAAGCTCAGTCCTGCTTGCCTGGCTTAGTCAAGCGTTTTTCTTGTAGCTTCTTATCGCCCACACCATCATTATTGAGGCTATTGTGGCGAGGGCGGCTATCTGGTGGGCAATGCTGCTGAAGCCGCCGCCGCGTATGAAGACTGTGCGTATGGCATCAACGAAATAGTGCATAGGATTCACGTAGGTGGTCAGATATGCCATGTCTGGCATGGAGCGTGCCGGTGTGAACAAGCCGCTGAGCAACAGCATGCATACGACAAAGAACCACATGACAAATACCGCCTGCTGCATCGTGTCGCTGTAGTTGGAGATTATCAGTCCGAAAGAGCTCCAGAAGAGTGCCAGCAGCATGGCGAGGATGAAGACAAGCCCAACGGGACCCTGACAGGTTATGCCGTATATGAGCCATGAGAGCACAAGACATACAACGATGATGAAGAGGGCGATGAGCCAGTAGGGGATGAGCTTTGCAAGTATAAAAGCCCATTTAGGGACAGGAGTGACATTAATCTGCTCTATTGTGCCAGCCTCCTTCTCGCCGACGATGTTCAGTGTCGGCAGGAACCCGCACAGCAGCATCATCACCATGGCGAAGAGGGCGGGAATCATGAACACCTTGTAGTTGAGATGCTTGTTATACAGGAATAAGGTGGATACCTTTGACTGCATCGCCTCCACCGATGGATTGACCTTCATGGTGACCATCTGTGAGAGATATGAGCCGCCGATAGAGCCTTTTGTCCCGTTCACGGCATTGGCCGCTATGAGCACCTGCGGCTGCTGTCCATGTGTGATGTCGCGGCTGTAATGTTGTGGTATGACTATCACGATGTCGGCATCCATCCTCTCTATGTCCTTCAGGGCGGCGGCGTATGTCGGCTTTTGTCCGTTGAAGATAAAATAGCTGCTTGCCTCGATGCTCTGCACTATCTGGCGTGAGAGTGTCGAGCGGTCATTGTCAACAACGTCCACGCGGATGTTTTTCACCTCCTGGTTCATCACCCACGGCATGACGCACATCATCATTATCGGGAAAATGATGATGAGGCGTGGGAGGAAGGCGTTGCGGCGAATCTGCAGAAACTCCTTTTGTATTAGATATCTTAACATAGCCATCTTTCCTTTCTACAAACGTTTCTTGAACTTGGCGAGCGAGACGGAGAGGAAGAACAGTGCCATCGTGCTGAGTACAGCGATCTCGTTGACGACGTCACCGACGCTGACTCCCATGACCATCAGTTTCCTCATAGCCTGGATATAATACCGTGGTGGCACCACGGCGGCTATCCACTGTAGTATCTGTGGCATAGACTCTACAGGGAACATCATGCCCGAGAGCATCACTATCGGCACCAACAGCACCATGGCCGAAAGCAGTAGTGCCATCAGCTGGGTGGTGGCGATATTTGATATGAGCAGACCCAGTGAGAGTGCGAGGATGATGTATATTGTAGATACGATGTATATCAACACTATGCTTCCTGCCATCGGCACGTCGAGCACATAGCGTCCCATGAGCAGTATTGTGGTCAGGATGGCGAATGCGAGCAGGAGATATGGCACCACCTTGGCAACAATTATCATCAGCGGGCGCACGGGCGACACGAGCAGCACCTCCATCGTGCCGCGTTCTTTCTCGCGCACTATTGATATTGATGTCATCATGGCGCATACGAGCATAAGCAGCATTCCTAAGATGGCGGGGACGAAGTTGTAGGCCGAGCGCATCTGCGGGTTATACATCATCTTTAGGTTGACCGCTCCGCCCTGACGGTTTGCTATCACGTTCGTGGCATAGTTTGTCCACTGTTGGGCCATGTTGGGGTCGGCACCGTCAGCAATGAGCTGTATGCCTGTATGCTTTGAGGCGAAGTCATGGCCGAAGACCACCGCCATGTCTGCCTTCTGGTCGCACATGAGTTTCTCGGCGTCATGTGGTGTGGGGACGGTGAGTATGACATCGAAGTATTCTGACTGTGAGAGCCGTTCCACGGCGCGTTGGGTCTGTAGGTCTGTCTGTGAGGTGACGATGACGGTGCGGACATTCTTCACGTCGGTGGTGATGGCAAAGCCGAATATCAGCATCATCACCACGGGCATACCAAAGAGTATGAGCATCGTGCGCCTGTCGCGCACGATATGGCGGGATTCCTTTATGACAAACGATATAAACTGTCTCATTGTCCTTATTCTCCTCTTTTCGCCTGGCGTGCCAGATATGTGAAGACATGATCCATATCGGGCTGGCCGAGCTGTCGTTTCAATTCTTCTGGTGTCCCCATTCCGCTTATTTTCCCATCCACCATGATGCTTATGCGGTCACAGTATTCAGCCTCGTCCATGTAGTGGGTTGTCACGAAGACTGTTATGCCACGGCTGGCGGCCTCGTATATCAATTCCCAGAACTGTCGGCGTGTGGCAGGGTCGACACCTCCTGTCGGCTCGTCGAGAAAGACTATGGCGGGGTTGTGGAATATGGCCACGGAGAATGCGAGCTTCTGTTTCCATCCGAGTGGCAGCGAGCTGACGAGGTCGTCCCTGTGGCTGGCGAAGTCGAGCCTTTCAAGCAGCTCGTCCCTCTTGCGTGCTATCTCCTTGTCTGCCATTCCGTATATCCCCCCGAAGAGGCGTATGTTCTCGGCGACGGTGAGGTCTCCATACAGTGAGAACTTCTGGCTCATATACCCTATGTTCTTCTTTATCTGCTCATGTTCTGTGCGTATGTCATATCCTGCCACAGTGCCAGTGCCACTTGTGGGCTGGCTGAGTCCGGTGAGGATATGCATGGCCGTTGTCTTTCCCGCGCCGTTGTCTCCGAGGAATCCGAATATCTCCCCACGGCGCACAGTGAAGCTTATGTCATCCACAGCACGGAATGAGCCGAAAGCCTTTACCAGATGGCTCACCTCGATGACATTCCCACCGTCTGTTGACGTGTCGGCATTATGTCTTGATAAGCCTTTGGGATTGAATATGTCGCTGAATCTCTCCAGTATCACATCAGGGCTGCCGATGCCCCTCACGCGTCCCTCATGCAGGAAAGCCACTCTGTCACACTGTCTCACCTCGTCTATATACGGTGTTGAGGCGACGATGGTCATGCCGCGCTGTCTCAGGGCTGACAGCATCTCCCAGAACTCTTTGCGGCTGACAGGGTCAACACCCGTCGTAGGCTCGTCGAGGAAAAGCACACTGGGACGGTGGACCAGGGCGCATGAGAGCGCCAGCTTCTGTTTCATTCCTCCCGACAGGGCTCCCGCCTTGCGGCTTTTGAAACGCTCTATCTGGCTGTATATGGCCTTGATGCTGTCATACCCCTCCTCCAGCGTGGTGCCGAAGAGTGTGGCGAAAAACCTCAGGTTCTCCTCTACTGTCAGGTCTTGGTAGAGCGAGAAACGGCCTGGCATGTACCCGACTCTCTGGCGTATCTCCCTCATCTGCCTCACGACATCATACCCCTCCACACGTGCCACGCCCTTGTCAGGCAGCAGGAGCGTGCAGAGGATGCGGAACAGCGTTGTCTTGCCAGCCCCGTCAGGCCCTATGAGTCCGAATATCTCACCTCTGCCGACAGAGAGCGACACATCTGTGAGAGCGTTCACTTTGCCATAACTTTTCGATATGTTGCTGATTTCTATCATTTTTTTTTTTTTCTTCCATCTTGTGTCTTTATGCCACCATTGAGAAGCTCTGTTTTTGGTGGTGGTGGTGAATGGCTCTGTGTTCTTATTGTCCTCACCGTCACCTTCCACCCCTCGCCTGTTTATGGCTTATGGTGGCGTTTCAGTGGAACTTCACCTCGCCATACATGCCTATCTTCACATACCCATCGTTCTTTATCGCCACTTTCAGGGCATAGACAAGGTCGGCGCGCTCGTCGTCGGTGAGTATAGTCTTTGGGGTAAACTCAGAGCGGCTTGATATCCAGCAGACTCTCCCCTTGTACTCTTTCCTCTGCCCGTTGCCATAGTCGGCATATACTGTTGCATTCTGGCCTGTCTTTATATCCTTCAGCTGTGCCGATGTGACGTATGCCCGGATGAACATCGTCTCTGTGTCGGCCATCTTGAACAGTGGTTTGCCCGTTGAGACGAATTCGCCCTGTTCTACATATTTCTCTATCACGGTGCCTTTTGTCGGGTTATGGATGTGGCATTTCTGTATCTGGTCGCGCAGTTGTCCGGCCTGCACGTTGGTAGCGTCCATCTGCTTGTCGAGGGCGTTTGTGCTCACCATGAGCGATGAAATCTGGGCATCAAGTTGTCTCTTCAGCACCTCAACCTGGCTGTTGGCATCGTCGAGCGTCTTGCCCGGCGCGGCCCCGTCGGCCACGAGCTCCTTATATCTCTGCTGGTCATGCCTTGCCTTGTCAAGTTGCTGTCGTGTGGCAGCAATCTGTTTTTCCATCTCAGGTTTCTGACTCTGATAGACGCTTTTCATCGCCTCTACCTGTTGCAGTTTCAGCCACAGCTGTGTGGTGTCGATGATTCCGACCTCCTTGTCCTGTACCAGTATGTCGCCCTCCTCGACAGTGAATGACAACAGGGCTCCTGCCTGCTCGGCATATACCGTGGTCTCAGTAGCCTCGAACACTCCTGTGGCGTCATATCCGCTCTCTTTGTTACCGCAGGCGTTCAACACCATTATCACGCCGGCCATTGCAATTGTCTTTTTCATAATGCTTACGAATACTCCTTCTTGTTATTCTCCTATTGTAATCTTCATATCATAAATCTCCTTCAGCATCTCAATCTCGTGGATGCATTGTTCCACCCGTGCCTTGTTCTCGCTGTTTATCTCACGTACGAGGTCGTTCACGTCGATGATGCCGTGTTCCAGCTTTGACTCCGCCGCTTTGCGTATGGACGAGCGCAGGGATATTATCTCCTCGTCGTCGGCCATGAGCTGGCGGTAGCGTGATATGTTCTCGTTCAGCTGAATCTGCTCGATCTTGTTGTCAAAGAGGAAACGCTCGCGGTTCACCTCGGCAGTCATGCGCTCGGCTTGCAGTCTCGCCTTGTCGTTCTTGTGTGTATAGAGCGCGCCGATGTTCCATGTTATCCGTGCCCCGACCATACCGTTCAGAGAGAACTTCCGTCTCATCATGTCGTCAAACATGTTATAGCCGGGATAGCCGTAATATCCTTGTGCGAAGACTCCTATGCGTGGCATGAGTGTGGCGTTGAGAGATTTCTCCTTGGCGTCTGTCAGGCTTATCTGGGCATCGAGGGCCTTCAGCTCTGGGCGGAGGTTAACTGTATATTCAGTTTTCTCTGGGGCTCCAGGCTTAACCGGTCTGTCCACCTCCATGGCGCAGAATGCTGAGAGCATACGCAAGAGAGCTGTGCGTTGTGCCTTGAGGCCAGTCATCTGCTGCACCACGTTAAGCCTCTCGGCCCTCACGTTCTCATAGTCGCTCTTCGATGCCGTCCCTCCCTTCAGCATGGCTGTGAGTTTCCTCTCGTTACTTTCGAGCACCGTCTGCAGGTCGGCATTCAGACGCATCTGCTCGTCGATGAGCAATAGCGAGAAGTACATCTCGTTGACACGCTTTCGCACATTATATATATTCACCTCGTTCTGCCGTGCCAGCAGCTCGCCCTGTCGTCGTGCCGTCTCCTTCTGGCTTCTGATGTTTCCGCCGTCATACACCGTCTGCTGCACATCTATGCCGATGCGGTATTGGTCTTTCCTCAGCCCTTTCATCCTTATGCCCATCTGCTCGTATATCGACAGTATGTCATCGGGGAACGCTGTCACCTCGCTCTGGAGTGTGGCCTGTGCCGATGCCGTCACCTGTGGCAGCCATCCCTTCTGTATGTTCGCCACAGTCAGCTCTGTCGTCTTCTCTATCAGCCCATACTGCCTGATGAGCGGATAGTTCCTCTCGGCCGCCTGCTGACACTCCTCTATCGTCTGTCCGTATGCCGTCATGTGTGCCAGCATTGCCAGTAATGATATGATTCTTCTCTTGGTCATTTTTTTGATTATTGATTTCGTCGGCAAAAGTAATACTTTTTTCTTATACCTTCACTACCTATTGATGGGGAAATATGCTCTTTTTGTTCGATTCGTATGAGAAAACACGTGTTAATAACAGATTATTATTATCTTTGCATGTGGATAGCTTGTAAAAACCAGCTGATGACGCATCGATATATACATATATAATCATCATGAACAAGAACGACAGAAAGGAATCCTCACTCAGACACAGAAGGCCGAAGCTGATGGACATGACAGCGATGGACGAGATACTCCGGCCGTATGAGGAGGGCGGCGGAAAGCCCCATTTCTTCCTCAACAATGAGATAGGGATGATGGACAGTACACTTGAGCTGTTCCGCATCGTGACACAGCAAAAAGCCCCCTTTGTCATCAACGACCACCGTTTCGGACTTGTCACTCATGGCGAGATGGACACCAACCTGAACCTTGTAGATAGACATCTCAGGGCAGGAATGATAGCCTATCTCGCCCCGGGGACTATAATCAACCCCATCTGTTTCTCTGACGACCTCGGGATTTCAGGGATAGCCCTTTTCGAGGACTTCCCCATGCCGTTTCCTCCCGACAAGATGCCGTCAGCGTTCAATGGCCATGTGCGCGACTTCGTGCTGCCGGTGTCAGACAGTGACCTCCTTACCATCCGTCTCATATTCGACGCGCTGTGGCATGTCGTCAGCCAGCCAGACTATCCCCGTGCTGTCGTCTCGTCGCTCGTCGCCGCCCTGATGCACCATTACAATGCCCTGTATCTTGATAGCTCAGAGCACCAGGCTCTGGCACGCACGCGCGAGCAGACCATCTTCGACCGTTTCATACAGCTTGTCAATCTTCATTCTCATGAGCACCACCATATCGGCTACTATGCCAGCCGCATGTGTCTTTCCGGGCGATACCTGACCACCATTATCCATCAGACAAGCGGTGTGACAGCAAAGGAGTGGATTGACCGTGCCCTGATAAGCCGCATACAGGTTGAACTGATACATACAGCCAAGCCAGTAGCACAAATCGCTGACGAGCTACACTTCCCTAACCCGTCGTTCTTCTGCAAATATTTCAAGCGTATAACCGGTGTCACGCCTGGCGAATACCGTCAGCGACGATAGCTGCCCCCACTCCCTCTCGTAAATATCGCATATGTTCACGGAGGGGTAGGGGCGTAGGCGAAACCGACACCCCTATCTCAGATTATGCGAAAAAAATGTCCGCTCCCTCCCTTTTTTCGTAGATTATGCGGATTTTTTAATGTAAAGTGCGATTTCTTATCTCTGCTGGTTTGTAATTCAGGATTTTTATGTAAATTTGTAGCGGGAATCCATAATATTTCCATTCCATACTTACTAACTAACCTTATGAGACATTTTTTGATTTTGCATTTATTGCCATCACATTCCATTCGTGTGTTTGTGTATATATGCCGCAGGCAGTCACCGAGACAGTCCGCAGCCGTTGGTGTGTGCTCATACCAACAGCACTTGAGGTCTGCATAGCCTCTGTGACGAAGGTATCCATCACACGGATGTCCGCGGACGGTCACGGATGATTCTTTTATCACGAGACTTGTCCTTGGACCCACTGACCGGAGGGAGGTAATTATCGAATTATTTCGACCTGTACGGTTGAAAACTTTTGATGTAGAGGGATGCGCTGCTTTCAGAATGTAACCAATATGAATGAGACGGCAAGAGATACTGTATAAGCCTCCCATCCAGTATCTCTCAGCCCATCATTCAGTACCAATCGCAATATTGATGTTGTCGCAATAAAAATGTAAGCAAGCCATGTGTCCTGGCTTACAGTCTGTAAGAGCGAGTGATAGACAGGGATGTGCGGTTGAGGCTCTGCTTCGCTTTTCCCCTTCGGCCAGCGACCGTTGCCTTCGGCTTCGTCCTATTACTTCCCGTTGGTCAGTGGATCCAGAGGACAAGTCTCGTGATAAAAAATCCGTGGCCCATCTGTCGGTGAGAAATGATAAAATGTCAATGTCAAATAAATATAATGAGTTCAGACAATCATATCAAGCTTACTAACAAAAAAATAAAAACGGGAATAATCATGAGAAAACTGACATCAGCATTCATGCTGTTTGTGGCTACGGTCGTAATGGGCCAGGAGCGACAGCCACTCAATCTGCCAATCATCCAGACCAAATACACTGCCGACCCCGCACCGTATGTGCATGGCGACACGGTGTATCTCTATACCACCCACGACGAGGACGACGCCGAGGGCTTCAAGATGAGAGACTGGCTGCTTTATACCTCTACCGATATGGTCAACTGGCAGGATCACGGGGCGGTGGCTTCGCTGCGCGACTTCAAGTGGTATAAGGGCGACAACGGCGCATGGGCCGAACAGGTGATAGAGCGCAATGGCAAGTGGTATATGTACTGTCCGATACACGGCAACGGTATCGGTGTGCTTGTGGCCGACTCGCCGTACGGCCCGTTCAAAGACCCCTTGGGCAAACCGCTCGTATGGCGCTCAGAACACTGGTATGACATTGACCCCACTGTGTGGATTGACGACGACGGACAGGCATATATGTATTGGGGCAATCCTCATACCTATTGTGTGCGTCTCAATGAGGACATGATTTCCACCAAGGGCGAGATTATGCAGATGGATCCTATCGGCGACTATCAGGAAGGGCCATGGCTATGGTCGAGGAAGAACGCCCGTGGAGAGAAATGGTATTATCTCGCTTATGCCTCGACATGCTGTCCCGAGGGCATTGGCTATGCCATGAGCAAGTCGCCCACAGGACCTTGGGAGCATAAGGGGCATATCATGGACCACACTCCACGCACACGTGGCAATCATCCCGGTATTATAGATTTCAAGGGCAAGTCTTTCTGCTTCGGACTAAATTATGACATCTTTCGTCTGGAGACCTCGCGTCATGCCGAGCGCCGCTCAGTGTCGGCTGCCGAGATGACGTATAATGCCGACGGCACGATACAGGAAATGCCTTATTTCCAGGACTGCACGCTCGAGCAGGTGGGCACCTTCAACCCCTATCGCCGTGTTGAGGCCGAGACCATGGCATGGGGATACGGACTGAAGACCACTCGTGAGAATCCCTCTGGCCCGTGGAATCCCACGCTCTTCGTCACCGACATCGACGATGGCGAGTATATCCTTGTCAGGGGTGTTGACTTCGGCAAGGGAGCCAAGGGACTCTTGGTGAGTTGCTCTGCCCAGATGTTGGGAGGAAGAATGGAGATTCGCCTTGACGCTCCCGACGGATGGAAGGCCGGCAGCATTGATGTGCCCAACACAAAGTTCAAATATGAGACATTCCGCACCGGGCTGACCAAGTGCAGCGGTGTGCATGATGTCTATTTCGTCTTCAAGAGCAATTCCATGCAGAAGAAGAATCTC
>JBJEAW010000017.1:0-6814 GCA_051869435.1 Prevotella sp.
TTTAATAACAGCCGTAATAACCAAAAACGGCACAAATAATTTTCGTATGAAAAGACCGAAACAGATTCTTATGATGCTCATGATGCTGGTGGCTCATTCAGCATGGAGCGCAACGGTCAGCATCCCGCAGGAACTCGGGAAATACATTGACTGGAACAATGCGGCGCTGACCGACTGCAAAGTTGAGAACAACGGCGCAAACATCGGAAGCACCCATTCAAACAGTGCGGCTGTCTTTACTCTCTCCAACCCGACGGAGCAGAACTACTACATGACAATGAAGACGGGAGCCAGCGGCTTGACCGCTGTATTGACCGTAACGGTGACTGACGGCACGGCGGTGCTGTTTACGAAAAACTGTGATGTGGAGAACACTGGCTCATGGGCTACCACCTCAGAGCATTGGTTTGACCTCGGCAAGCTCCCCGTCAGCGACAACCTCACTTTGAAGATAAAGGTGAAGTCAACGACAGGCAGCTATGCCGGCAACTACGGCGACCTCGCTCTCTACGGCGTCAGCCAGTTTGACAATATCCCCAGCGCGGAAGGCAGCTATATCAGCCTGAGTGGCGGGACACATTCCGGTGCAAGATATGAGGAGAAGAATGATAATATTGGATATATCACCAATGCCACCTACTCCATCTACAACGTATGGAATACCGTTGACGTGTATGCTGCAATGAAGATGGACATCATAGGCTTCTATAATGCCGGACAGGTGAAGCTCACGGTGACTGACGTGCTCACCGGAGCGCAGGAGGCGCAGCAGACATTCGACATCACGGCGCAGGAGAATGGCAAGACCTTCCCAATCAGCGAGCCGTTGACAAAGGGTCTGAAGAAGATTCGCATGGACTATGTCTCGGAGTCCGACGGATTCATCATGAACTACAAGAACCTGCAGTTTGTGAAGGTCAGCGACTATTCGCCCTCTGCCGAGCTGACATTGAAGAGCCTGACAGTCGAGGGCTTTGACCTTCCGGCAGAAGGACTTGCCGCACTGAAGGAAAACGGCGGCGCATACACTCTCGCCGGAAACTTATATACCTCTGTGCCGAGAGTGGAGGCGACGATGAGCAATCTCGCCGGCGCAACGGTGACATCGTCTGAAGTGCAGGACGGAAAAGTGGTCTTCACCATCAAGTCCACGAACTATCAGTCAACACTCACCGTAGAGGGGCTTCACATTTACGCCGCTCAGCCAAACGACCAGACGGTGCAGCTGAAATACACCAGTGAAGGAAAGAGCGGCGACGGCAACTGGAGCAACGGACTCTATTCGCTCCTTTCTGCAAGCCTCGACGGCTGGAATAACAGCTCCTTCAAGCTGAACTCCACGGACTATACGCTTCAGGTTCCATCAAACATCCGCGTCAAGCAGCTTGTCTTCAAGTCTCTCTCAAACAACTATGAGGGCGATGCCTCTGTCTCGTCAGTCGCTTCCGACGGCTCTACGGTGTGGCTTCCGACAAAGCGTTATGCCCTCAAAGACAAGCCTTACGACCTGATTGTCAATATCGAGGGACACAAAGCAGGACAGGCGATAGCTTTCAGCATCGTGAAAGCAGGACAGCCTACGGCGTGGTTTGAACTCGTTGTAGAAGAGACCACCGGCGGCAATCCCTCGCTTTCTTCACAGAGTGTGACGGTGGTTGACAACCACGCCGTCGTGGCTCTCGCCTTCGACCGTGAGATGAAAGACATCACAACGACATTCGAAGGCAAGACATACACAGCCGACGGCGGTTCTACAAAGGTTCACTTCCCGCTCTGGGACCTTCAGTATGACGCGTCCTATACGTTTACGATAGCCAAGGAGAACATCCAGGACAAATACGGCAACAAAGCCCTTGCAGATGTCAGCGTGACTTTCTCCACCGCCTCAGTCCCTGTTGTCGCCATGTCGTGCTACGACTATGTGGTGAGCAATGCAGACGAACTCGATGCCGCCATCGCCAGCCTGAAGTCGTCAAACAACAGTGCCTCTGCGCCACGCCGCACGGTGTTCCTGAAAAACGGAGCCTACACCTACGGCACGCTGGAAGGGTCTTATCAGCACAACATCTCTCTTGCCAAGGTCTATAACGTCTCCCTCATCGGAGAGAGCAAGGACGGAGTGATCATCTCTGGTACAACCGACGGCATAACATCCTCTACCATTGACCTTGGCGACGGCACTGGCAACTACCTCCAGGACATCACAATACGCAACAACTACGACTTCCGTGCCGAACAACTGAAGGGAGTCAGCGTAGCCCTCACCGGCGGAAACAAGACAATCATGAAGAATGTGGCGCTCCAGGCAAGCCAGGACACTTATGTCACAGGCAAGAGGACATACCTCGAAGACTGCGACATCTACGGTACGACAGACTTTATCTGCGGCGGCGGAGACATATATTTCGAAAGGTGCAACCTCATTCTCGGCAACAAGAGCGGCAACGTCATCTCCGCTCCTGCCACTTCTCCGGACAACAAATGGGGATATGTCTTCCAGAACTGTGCGGTGAAAGCCGACGAGAAAGCCGCCCTCGTCACGGACAAGAGCTGGAACCTCGGCCGTCCGTGGCAGAACGAGCCTCGCGCATATTATCTCAACACGAAGATGGAGATGCTCTGCTCGGATGCCGGATGGACAAACATGAGCAACCTGCCGACACATTTCTACGAGTATAACTCTACCGACAAAAACGGCAACGCCATCGACCTCTCTGTCCGCAAGAACTCTCCTACCTCCACAAACAGCTACAAACCTGTCCTCACCGAAGACGAGGCACAGCGGTTCACTCTCCGCAACGTGCTCGGAGGCACAGACGCATGGGATGCGGCAACGTTCACGAAGCAGTGTGCGGCACCTGCTGATGCCGCTGCCGACGGGGCATCGCTGCAGTGGGCGGCAGTAGAGAATGCCCTCTGCTATGTGGTGTTCAAAGACGGCGAGTATGCCGGCAACACGACAGCCACATCGTTCAATCTCTCCGCTGCCGGAACATACAGCGTGCGCGCGGCAAACGCGATGGGCGGCATGGGAGAGCCTTCAGCTCCTGTGGAGGTAAAGACTGCGACTTCTGTCTCCGCTGTCTCTTCATGTGAGAAGAGGGGAGTGTATAAGAAGACTCAGAACGGCCAGCTTGTGATAGTAAGCCCGCAGGGCGTTTTCAGCGCGTTAGGGTCAAGGCTGAAATAGCCAGGACAGATCAGCAAGGAGGGGAATATGTTTTCAGGCTCGTCGGCGAAAGGCCGGCGAGCCTGATTTCTGTGTGGGAGCATGGGGATGGAGAGGGCGTTTGATGCGACAAGAGGATTTTCAGGAAACGGGCAGATTTTCTGTCATGGTTTGTGTGGTTTTTAAGAAAAAGTATTAACTTTGCATATCGGAAAAACTAACTGCGGAAAATATATGAGAAACCTCCTGACCGTCTTCGCCATTTCGATATATGCATCACTCGCCATGGCGCAGCCGTTGTGCCGTGTGCAGACATTCACTACAGAGAACGGGCTTCCTGCCAGTGTCGTCTCTAATCTTGCACAAACATCGGACAACCTCATGTGGCTGTCGTCGTGGAACGGCCTGTCATGCTACGACGGCTACCGCTTCACCACATTCTGCAACGCTCCGGGCAACAATATGTTTCTCTCTTCAAACCATCTCCTCAGCGCAAGCGCCGGCCATGACGACAATCTGTGGTTAGAGACATACCCCGGCGATGTCTATCTCTTCGACACACATGGATGCCGCTTCGTGAATGTCTCAAAGCTTCTGAAAGGCGACACGGCGTTCCGCCTCCGCAAGGTCTATACGCTGGCAAACGGCGTGACATGGCTTGTGGGGAAAGACGATACCCACTACCGTATCGCCGGACATCCGGAGAGCAAGGGCAGCATAACAGAATACCGCTTCCGCGGAACGATGAAAAAAGCCTATTATGACGCGCGAGGCATGGAATGGTGTCTGACATCTGACGCCACATATCTCAACGGAAAGAAGTGCAGCGACGAGGCGTACGAGTTCGTGCTCGACGTTCATGGCACAACATGGCTTGTCGGCACAGACGGCAAAGTGGCGGCCGTGACGGATGGCGGGAAGATAGTAAGGCGGAAATCGTCGAACCACGGCATGTCACCGCTGAAAGTCTTCGATGCGGAAGTCTTCGGAAAGAGCAGAATCGTCTTGGGCACGTCGGCTGGTCTTATGGTCTATGACACCCGTTCGGGAAATGTGATAACAGATGAAGGGGGAAACACGTCAGCGACCACTGAGATACACATCGACAGAAAGGGCAGGGTGTGGTGTTTCAACAGCATGCCCGGCGTGGCGCTGTGCCATGTCACGGCGCGGGGCATCACTGTGCAGCGCCTGAACACCGCAGTTGCCGAGGATGAGGCTTTGCTGTACACCATCGCCGACCGCCCCGTTTTCCATGAAGACCGCAACGGCACGGTGTGGATGATTCCCGTTTCCGGCACGTTCTCCTATTATGACGAAGAGAAGGCGAGGCTCGTGCCCTGCCGTCTTGAAGCCCTGTCACTGAGGTACAAGATGCTGCCGAGGGTGAAGAGGGCATTCTCAGACAAACAGGGAAACCTGTGGCTCGTGGGTCCGCATAACCTCTCCGTGGTGAGCTTCAGCCATGACCATGTCAGATGTTTTGAGATGGACGACAACCGTGAGGTGCGCTCAGTGCTTCACACCCGCGACGGAGGGATGCTGCTCGGCAATATCGACGGTTGCATAGCACGCTTCGACGCGCATGGCAGGAGGCTGGGCTATCTCGCGCCTTCAGGCCGATGGCAGAAGGCGAAAGTCTCTTTCTCGACCCACATCTACGCTCTCTGCGAAGACCCTGACGGCACACTGTGGATAGGCTCAAGACATCGCGGACTGTATGTGGTCGCCCCTGACGGCACCGTAAGACACTGCCGCCACGACAAGGCCGACGCCTATTCGCTCAGCAGCGACGAGGTGTATGACATACGCCGCGACACAAAGGGCAGGATGATGATAGCCACCTTCGGCGGCGGACTGAATATAGTCAGCAAGGACGACGGCGGCGAGATGCGCTTCATACATAGCGGCAACGACCTCGTCCTCTATGACGGCAAGAAATATAACAAGGTGAGAAGAATCCTTCCGCTTCCCGACGGCGTCGTGCTGCTCTCTACGACCGAAGGGCTGCTGACGTTCAGCGACAGCTACAAGGCGTGGGAGAAGGTGCGCTTCTTCGCCTCATGCCACACCGACGACGAGGCGTCGCTGTACAGCAGTGAGGTGATGCAGACATGCCGGACGTCAGACGGGAGAATCTTCGTGACGACACTCGGCGGCGGTCTGCAGCAGATAGCGACAAGCCGTCTCCTTCAAGCCAATCTGAAGATGAAGCCCCTCTGCGACGCCTCGGGAAAGAGCATCGACGTGCTGGCGGGAGAGAACACCATTCTCGGACTTGCAGCCGACGGCGACCGCGGGCTCTGGATCGTAGGCGAATCGAGGGTGGCTTATTTCAGAGACGGCACACTGGTGTTGTGTACAGCAAAAGACCTTGGCAATGTGAGCTTCACCGAAGCCCGGCCGTCGTATGACCCTCGGACGAAGCAGCTTGTCGCATGCGGAGAGGGCTGCGCCCTTGCTGTCTCAGCGTCGGAGATGCGCCGCCGGCCCTCCGTCCCCTCAATAGTCTTCACAGCCATTCAGTATATGGACATCGGCCATACCATGCCGTTGCTGAATATGGAGACCCTTGAGGTTGATGCCGGCCATCGGAGCTTCGCAGTGTATTTCTCAGCCATCGACTATACGGACAACGCAGCTATCCGCTATGCCTACAAGATTGACGACGGGAAATGGGAGTATGTCCGTGCAGGCCAGAACATGGCGTCGTTCAACGACTTCCCTCATGGCAGACACACCCTTCACGTCAAGAGCACTGATGCCAACGGAGTGTGGACCGCGAACGTGAAGACCCTTGAGATCTATGCAGAGCCGACATTCGCCGAGAGCTGGTGGGGCAGGACGCTGATGGCTTTGCTCGCGGCAGGTGTCGTGGCGTTGGCGCTTGTCAGGTATCTGCGCCATCGCACACGTGAGATCACAGAGGTGGCCACAGAGCGGGCTGATGCAGGCAAGGTGCGGTATATCCTGCGGCAGCCGGAGGTGGTGGACGAGGAGAAAGCCATGATGGAGAAGCTCATGACATTCATAGAGAGCCGCATCGCCGACCCCGCTCTCAAGATAGATGACATGGCCGCTGCCGTCAACCAGAGCCGCACCGTCTTCTACGGGAACATGAAGACGATCGTGGATATGTCGCCTATAGACTTCCTGCGCCATGTCAGGATGCAGAGGGCAGAAGACCTCATACGCCTGACAGACAAGAATGTCTCCACGATAGCATACGAGGTGGGGTTCGCCGACCCGAAATACTTCAGCAAGTGTTTCAGAAAACATACTGGCATGTCGCCCTCCGAATACCGTCAGACGCACGAGGCGAAGCCCGGGGAAGACTGATTCATGCCTTTTCAATACATATAGATGACGCACATGCTGGTCAAACAAAAAAGCACTTGCGAGAAATCGCAAGTGCTTTTTTGTTTGTTTATGTGGACCAGCCAGGGCTTGAACCTGGGACCTCAAGATTATGAGTCTGTTGCTCTAACCAACTGAGCTACAAGTCCGAAACCACATAGTGGTTGCCGCAATCGTTGAATTGCGGTGCAAAGTTAATACATTTTTCTGTTTCTGCCAAATATTTTATTTGTTTTCCTTAATTCCGCAGCAAAAAAACTTGCAAGAAATCCAAGTGTCTGAGAAACA
>JBJEAW010000018.1:0-1595 GCA_051869435.1 Prevotella sp.
ATGAAACAATATATCACATTATTAGAGAAGATACTTGCCGAGGGTGTCGAAAAACACGACAGGACAGGTACAGGCACAAAGTCGATTTTCGGGTATCAGGCACGCTATCCGTTAGCTGACGGCTTCCCCCTGCTAACGACAAAGAAGCTTCATCTGAAGAGCATAATACATGAGCTACTTTGGTTCTTGTCGGGTTCTACCAATATCAAGTACCTTCAGGAGAATGGCGTGAGAATATGGAATGAATGGGCAGACGAGAACGGAGAGTTAGGCCCCGTCTATGGCCACCAGTGGCGCTCATGGCCCACAGCCGACGGAGGCCATATCGACCAGATAGCCCAGATAGTAGAGCAGATAAGACATAACCCTGACTCACGCCGCATACTTTGCTGTTCATGGAATGTGGCCGATGTCCCAAAGATGGCTCTGCCGCCGTGTCATTGCCTGTTCCAGTTCTATGTAGCAGAAGGCACGTTGTCACTACAGCTTTACCAACGCTCGGCAGACACGTTCCTTGGTGTCCCGTTCAATATCGCGTCGTACGCTCTCCTGCTCCAGATGATGTCACAGGTATGTAATCTTCGGCCAGGAGAATTCATACACACCACAGGCGACACACATCTATACCTTAACCATATAGAGCAAGCCAAACTGCAAATAGGACGCGAGCCGAGACCTTTGCCTAAGATGAGGATAAATCCGGATGTTAAGGATATCTTCTCTTTCAGGTATGAGGACTTTCAACTTGTTGATTATGACCCGTGGCCCCATATAAAGGCCGAGGTATCAGTATAGAGAAGAGGGGGAGAGATAAACACTACCTAACATAATAATGCATTTTTTACTTATAACAATTTCAAGTAATGGTTACAGAAAAAGATTACTCTAAGTACACAGTCCTTGCTGTTGACGATGTGCCTCTAAATCTTATTCTCGTGGAGAAAATCCTACAGCGGTACAATTTCAAGGTAAAGAAAGCTAATGGCGGACAGGAAGCTCTCGATATGATTGCTGTAGAGAAGCCATCGCTCATCCTGCTGGATTTGATGATGCCGAATGTTGATGGCTTCGATGTCCTATCTACGCTAAACAAGACAGAGGAGACGGCCGATATACCTGTAGTGGTACTATCGGCCTTAAACTCAGAAAGCGACATCGAGAAGGCATTACGCTATGGTGCGAGAGATTTTATCACTAAGCCGATTCTCATGGATAAGATTGTAAACTGTATATTACGTATTTTAGGAGAAGAGGAAATGGCTTAGTTGCCGTGTTCGGCTGGCACATCATGCAACATGCATCCGATACTAATGGACTTGATCAATTCTGGCCGCTCATAGACATGCACATCATAAACAGCCTCTTTAAGCAGTGATGCAGAGCAAAGTCAGGAGACTTATATTCGTTAAGCTGTCCGTCAGGTACATCTACCGACGCACACATAAGATTGGATGATGACATCGTTATCTTTATCCCCCATTGGGTCTGACATATTATCAGGCCTGGAGGTTTATGTGTGTATTTCCACTCCAGCTGTAGATAACCTCAAATCCGCAACTAAGCCTTTCAACGTCCTTCTTTCGTGACACACGTCC
>JBJEAW010000019.1:0-6721 GCA_051869435.1 Prevotella sp.
ATGGCGCGTGAGAGAGTCGATTGGTTCTTCAGTATGTCATAGAACTGGAGCGAGAGCGTCAAGGCATTTCCCTTGAGGAACGACTGTGATATCTGTGCGTTCCACACGAACTCGTTGGTGTTCAGCGACGAGTCATTGTATCCACGGCGCGAGTTCATGTGTGCGTCGGTGGCGAAGCCTGTGCCCCATGGCGCGGTAACGGTGATGTTCATGCCGTAGTTGAAGTTCCATGTGTCGAGATTCGACTGTGGCTGCAGGAGGTTACGGGTGTGGGTGTATGCAAGCTGTCCGTTAGGCTCCACCTCCAGCCACGAGTTACGGTAGCTCATGGCGAGACGCTCGCTGACGGTCATTGTCCTTGTCGTGTTCTTCTCCGTCACCTTACTCTGATAGAGATACGAGACATGGTTCTGGTAGTTGAGGCTGGTGGATGTGTTTATGTTCCACACACCGGCAGAGTCGATAGAGGTGTTATACATGACCTCGCCATTGATATTCCAGTTGCCGTTGATATTCTCCGGCCGTGTTATTTTTCCGCCAGTCTCCTCGTTGTATGTGACACATGACGATATGCTGTTCTGTGTCAGTGAGAAGTTGAGGTTTGTCATCCACGACTGCATGTGGCTTTCTGCATATCCGTTATAGAAGAATCGGAAATTGTGTGTGAACGCTGGTTTCAGTCCGGGATTACCTTTCGATATATTGAGAGGGTCTGAGTCATCGGTGATGTCGAGGAGGTCAGTTATTGACGGCTGGGTTGTTGTGGCACGGTATGTCGCCCTGAGCTGTGAGACTTTTGATATCTTGTATCTGAGGTCGAGTGTCGGCGAGAAGTTGAGGGTGGTGCGCACAGTATCGACTGACACGCCCTGATAGTCCTGCACATAATGTGAGCGTTGCGGCTGTATCATGATGCCCGCCGTATAGTTCCACTTCTTGCCTACTTTGCGCAGCTGGAGTGCTGCCTCATGTGTGTCTGTTGTATATTCAGAATAGCGTGAGAGGTCGCTGTCGAGATATGGGTCGAGGGGTGAGGGGAGGAATCCCCACTGGCGGTATTCGGGGTCGAAGCCAGCGAAGCTCATCGTCGAGAAGTCATATGTCGCGCGGTCGCTCTTCGAGAATGAATGGGCGTAGCTGTATGACATCTGCAGGAACAATGCCCTTGCGATAGGCTCGGTGTATGTTCCTTTCAGCGTGTATGAGTAGTTCTTGGTTGGCGTGACGTTATACCGGTTTGTGGCGTAGGTGGAGTCATTGCCGAGATGGTCAAGAATCTGGTATAGCGTGACATCCTGCAATGACGCGCTCCGTGAGTCTCCATCGCTATAACGGGCGTTCACTCTCAGCGTGAAGTTGCGTCCACGTGTGTTCAGCTTACGGTTGAACTGCAACATGCCTGTGACAGCGTTTGACTCTGTATAAGACAATGAGCGCGAGCTCTTGCTGTTTACCATGGCGCCCGCCTCGTCAAGCTGTTTAATGGCCTCCTCGTCGAGAGGGTCGGTGACATACTGGTAGGGGTCGGCATTGTAGCTGGCATTGCGCGAGACGGTTGTCTTGTCGGTCTTTGAGATAGAGAGTGTAGGACGGAACATGATGTTTGTCATGCTGTCCGGTGTCCATTCGAGTCGCATCTGTGCGTTCCATCTCTCTCGACGCTGATATGACTGTGAGAGAGAGTTGGAGAAAGAGTTAGCGGTGCTGACGAAATTCTCAGATGATTTCTTCGACCAAGTATCGTTATCATTATGGTTCCACCTAAGGCTTGCGTCAATCTTCAGCTTGTCTGGCAACTGATAGTTGATGTTGGCTCCGAGCATCTTTGATGCCGCGAGGCCGTTACTACCTCCCATACGGAATCCGCCTCCTCCGCCAGGGAATCCGCGGTCGCCGACGTTATTGGCTGATCCGAATCCCATGACGCGGATATTGTCCTTCATGTATGCCAGCATCGTCCGCTCCGCATATCTGTCGTGTTTACCGATGGAGAGGTCAGAGTTAGACATGAGGCCTTTATTCATGCCACGCTTTATGCCGAAGTCGAGCACGGTCTCCTCCTCACCGTCGTCGATGCCGGTGACACGTGCGAGGTCAGACTTCTGGTCGAATGCCCTCACCTTTTCTATAATAGATGTCGGCAGGTTTTTCAGGGCTGTCTCTGTGTCGCCCGTCATGAATTCCTTTCCATCGACAAGAATCTTCTTTACCTCCTTGCCGTTCATCGTTATCTTTCCGTCATCGTCAATCTGCGCTCCTGGGAGACGCTTGATAAGCTCCTCGACGACAGAACCCTCTGGGGTATGGTATGCTGCAGCATTATATACGAAAGTGTCCTCTTTCACCACCACCTTCGCTGCCATTCCGTTGACGACAGCCTCTTTCAGCATTACCGCATCTGGCGCGAGCTGTATAGTTCCAAGATTGTGAGTGCCTGATACTGTTATTGGCTTGACGAGAGTCTTGTATGCCACACTGGTTATCTTCAGCAGATATTGTCCATTGGTGGGGACAGAGAGCGAGAAGTGTCCCTTCGTGTCAGATATCACACCCTTTACGAATGTGCTGTCCTGCTTCAATAGCGAGACTGTGGCCTGCATGACCGCCTCGTTTGTCTCACGATCAATGACGTTGCCAGTAATAGTACGTTGTGCCGATGCTGTGCAGACACAGAAGAGCATAGCGCACAATGCGGTTAATAGTTTGTTCATTACAGTAATTGTGTTACCTGGTTTGATTAACGATTGATTTCTGTATATTATGACCCGCATATCAGCTTAGGGTTTAAATCCGTGCCAATCTTTTTTCCCTTCCATTGTCCTATCCTTTTAGGGTGGTTCTAAAAACTACCACCGTAGATATATTCTCAGAGTGGGGTATAACGTCTTGCCATCTTTCGTTCTCTTTTTGGCCTAAAGTGTAAGTGCGCTCGGTCACAATGCCCGCATTGCTCCCTCTCTCACTTGCGCTTTAACCTCAAAAATAGAATCAAAATCTGACAAGGCTAATTTATAGAACCACCCTTTAAAATGTTCTCATGGACATATAACAAGCACAGCCTGTCATTGTGTCTGACAGCCTCAGGGGCGGCAGTGTCTCTCTCATTCGTCCAGCCATATAAGGTCGGCCATGATATTGTCGCTTGTGAGTATTCCGTTATACGTAAGATGCAGCCATCCATCATCGACAGCCATCTTTCCTGATTCTATATAGCGTTGTGCCTGATGTAGGATGTATGTCCTATGATTATCATCAAGGCAGCCCAACCTTATCCCCCGCTTTGTCCTTAACGCTGTCGTCACCGTATCATTATACCTTGTCGTGGCGCCTATCGCCTCCTCTCCATCTGTGGGGAGCTGTCCCTCAGACATTTTCTTGAGATATGTGTCGAGACATGAGACATTCCACCATCGTCTGTCCCCACTATACGAATGGGCTGCCGCGCCTATTCCGATGTACGGTGTCGCGTCCCAATAGCTTGAGTTATGCATGCTCTCATATCCCGGCAGACAGAAATTGCTTATCTCGTAATGCACATATCCTGCCTCCACAAGCCTCTTTGTCAGCGTATCGTACATGGCGGCATACGTCTCCTCGTCTGTCTCCCCGATATCGCCCCTCTCCCTCATCTGGTACATAGGGGTACCCTCCTCATACATGAGAGAATAGGCCGAGATATGCTCTGGCCTCATATCCAGAGCCTTGGTGATATCGGCATTCCACTCGTCGATGGTCTCTCCCGGGAATCCGAACATGAGGTCTATGCTGATATTCACCACTCCCGCCTCCCTCAGCCATGCCACGGCCTGGGAAGCCTGTCGGGAGTCATGGCGCCGTCTCAGCCATGCGAGCCTCTTGTCTGAGAATGTCTGTATGCCCATACTGACACGGTTTATCGGTGACGCCGCTATCCAACGTGCCATATCTTCAGTTATGTCATCGGGGTTACACTCCATGGTCCACTCCTCAACATTGGAGATATCGACAGCTCCGGCTACGCCATCTATAACGCGGCTGAGCTGCTGTGTGGTGAGCACAGACGGTGTGCCGCCACCGAAATATATTGTTCTCGGGCGGGCGAACATTGTCCCTGCACGCATGTGCAGCTCGCGAACAATGGCCTCGGCATACTCGTCACGGCGTGACAGCTGTGTGGTGGAGTAGAATCCGCAATATATGCAGCGTGACGAGCAGAAAGGGAAATGGATGTATAAGCCTGTCCCTCTGCCTATGTTGCCGCCACTCTCTGGCTGGGCGGCATTAGCGTGTGGGGTGTCGGGTGTCGGCGTACATCTCCCACCTGACGACAAGCCACCAGCAGCTCCCGACGTATGGGCAGCGGCATTGTCAGCGGCGGCCAGCCTGTCATTTGGCCTTCTCGCCCGCCTCTTATAGCAGTCCTTATAGTCGCACAGTCCACACGAATACTCCAGATACCTCACCTTATGCCCCAGCCCTATCACTCCCGATACGGACTTTATGGGCATCATCAGCGAGCTGTCGGTCAGCCGGACTCCCGCCGTACTGCCATTGAACAGCGGGAAGAGCTTCTGCTGCTCGCTCACATGCCACCCGCAATATCCTGGCGAGAAACGGTTTGTGCGGTGCCATCCCAGTTTGTCTATCTGTTCCTGTAGCACACGCTCCATATAGTCAGCCGTGCTCTCTGCTATCACTGACCCCAAGGCGTTGACAATGAACACCCGTACCATATCGCCCTCAGCCGATAGACGCTCTATGAAACGCTGGTATTCTGCCCCTGCCGTACAGACGAAAATGGCATAAGCCTCTCCCTCACGCAGTTGTCTCGACACTATGCCCCCACACTCAAACTCCACGCCATCGTCTCCAGGGCGAGGCGTAAGTCTTAGGGTCTTGTGTGCAGTATCGGTCTCTCCACGCATGACAGTGAAGACATAGCGCGGCCTCACCCACTGTCTCACATCTGAGACAATGGCCTTCACCTCGTCTCCAATGCTGTCAGCAGGACATGTCCCCTTACATCCCATCTCGTTGAAAACATCATCGAGCGTGATGCCGAGCATGTCATATGTCAGTGTCTCTGATGTCATATATACATTGATTAATATATGCCCTATTCTTCATGCCGCATATATACACATACAACAGTCTCCTGTCCCACACGAAAACATATCCGGACAGGATTCCTGCCAGGGCGATATCATCCCTGTCTGCATGTTACTGTTCGCGGCCTTCTCTGGTCTGGCACAGACCTCGCCTGCCACACCGTCACCTGCCGACAAGCGTCACTAGCATGTCACGCGGGCAGCGCTCAGTGGGTTGCTATCCACCATGATGTCTGTGCGATATATTTTTGCGCCACGCTGTTTGTTGTCGGCTGTGATGTTGACAGTCCGCAGTAAGCTTTGATGTCTTTCGTGACGCCGCCACTTGGCGTGGCAGAATAGAAGCTGGGGGTACTGCACTTATATGGCACAAGCTTGCTGAGGGATGTCTTGAACTGGCTCTTCAGCGTCTCATTCTTGCAGCATTTATCGACATAGTCAGCCATATCATAGAACACCGTCTGTGAGAAAGCGTCCAGCTGCTGTACAGTCTCCAGTCCATCGCTTGTCATGTTCTGGCTTATCTGTCTCATGACATCAGCCATCTCGTCAATATAGCGGCAGTCGGTCACTGAGAGCGTGCCGTAGGGCATAGAGTATGACACATAGAATTTCCTATACTCATCCACGAGGGTCTGGTAGTCATGTCTTAGGAGAGCCTGTCCTGCCGTGTTGTACGGTATGCCCACGCCCATAATCTCTGTTGGCGACGAGATGTAATAATCGCAGATGTTGCTGAAGTCGTATGCTGCCTCGATATTCGCCATATAGCACGCGTCGAGGAGGAGGTAGTTAAGGTGAAGCCCGACATTCTGCAAGGCGGTCACAAGCGAGAGGTTGTCTATCTGATAGTCTTTCCCGGCCGACCCTATCGCCTTGTTCATCGCCTTCGGCTTGTAACAGTCGGCAAGAGTGAAGCCTCCCGCCGGCATCCATGATTTGCCGTGTGAGCCGATTATCATGGCATACGAATGGGCTGGCGCCACCTCTTTCACCTTATAGAAAAGGCTCTGCAGGGAAGATGTCACATCGCTCTGATTGTCGCTGCTGAATGTCAGGTCCATTGTCAGCTCGATGTCCTTCTCCTGACATGTACCGTCAGCATAGACTATCTCGAACATCTTCGCTGTCACGCTTGTTTTCGCCATGACAACGATGACACGCGTCTTCCCCATGCCCTTATTCGTCTCTATGGCAGTCTTCATGTCGTTGACATTGCTTGCGAAAGCCTCTGACAGGCCCTCACTGTATGGGAAGAACATCAGTATGGTCTCTGTGGCCCGGGTGTCTTCCGGCTCCTCGTTGTTATTGCTCTCACTACATGACATCATGATTGTCATGATGAATGCTGAGATGATGGCGAGCAGAGAGTATCTGCATGACTGGCTTTTTGTTATCAATGACATAATTGTATATAGGAGGTGTTGTTGGTTGGGGATATTTTTGTGGACAACAGCTTTATAGGGTGGTTCTATAAATTAGCCTTGCCAGATTTCGATTCTATTTTTGAGGTCAACCGATGGAACAGCGAGAGGAGAAACAGAGTTTACTCAGATTATCCCGAGTCGTGACAGAGGAAAACCAAAGTTAAAGTGCAAGTGAGAGAGGGAGCAATGCGGGCATTGTGACCGAGC
>JBJEAW010000020.1:0-28126 GCA_051869435.1 Prevotella sp.
CCCACCTTATCACTCAGTCACTTCGTTCCCTCGTTTTCAGGTGGGGTTTGGCTTCGCCTTCCTCCTTCGCGCCTCAGCCATTGAGCATGCTCATGGCGTTCGGCTTGGCGTCGGGTCTAACGGTTGCGTCTCTTCGAGACTGTGGACATAATTCTTCTCCACGTTAATTGCTATTATACTATGCTGTATAGCAGACATCTTTGTCTGACGGCCACGATTTTGGTCAGGAAAGGGCTTGTCCTTCAGTAAAGCCAATAATTCCAAGGTGTTGAGGACGTTTACCGGACAGTGATATTTCCTGATATGAAAAAACGAGGCCCTTCCTCACGGAACGACCTCGTCGCAAACTTAAACAACCAATAAAAGAAATAGATTGTTTTCAATCATTTCCTGTTTTCCTTGTTCTTCTAAGGCAGAGCGGGACAGGGTGGAGGGGCTGTGTGAGTGTCGCGCGTGACACGATGTGATGTTCAGCCCTCCAGCCCGTTCTGCCGGTATATACGTAAAACTATCTGATGAAAAGCATCTCGCGATACTTAGGCAGTGTCCAGAGCTCATCGCTGACGAGAAGCTCCAGCTTGTCTATCTCATAGCGTATAGACTCCATGAGTGGCGCCACGGTGTCGTGGTATGCGATGGCTTTCTCACGCTCGCTCTCTATCTTGTTCGCTACCTTGCGGTTGTCAACAAGCTCGGCCACGCCGGCCTCGATCTTCTCGATGCGCTGTGCTATCTCGCGTATGATGTCCTTGTTGCGCTTTGTGAGTGTCTCCACCTCTGCCTTGTCGAATATCTTGTACATGTTCTCCACGTTCTCGACAAGCTCGCTCTGGTAGCGTGTGACAGTAGGTATGATATGATTGAGCGAGAGGTCGCCGAGGACACGTGCCTCAATCTGTATCTTCTTTGTGTATGTGTCCCACTTCACCTCGTTGCGTGCCTTCAGCTCATACTCCTTCATGACATCCATCGCCTCGAACATCTTCACTGAGTCAGCGTCGAGGTAACGGTCGAAGATCTTCGGGCATGACTTCTCGATATCCAGACCGCGCTTCTCGGCCTCTACTACCCATTCGTCAGAGTATCCGTTGCCGTCGAAGTGGATAGGCTTGCAGGTGACGATGTCCTCGCGGAGCACCTTGACGATAGCCTCATACTTCTCCTCGCCCTTCTCGATGAGCGCGTCAACACGCTCCTTGAAGTTTGTGAGAGCCTCTGCCACAGCTGTGTTCAGCACGATCATGGCCGATGCGCAGTTGGCCTCTGAGCCTACGGCGCGGAACTCGAAGCGGTTGCCGGTGAATGCGAATGGCGATGTGCGGTTGCGGTCAGTGTTGTCTATCATCAGCTCTGGGATGACAGGGATGTCGAGCTTCATGGCCTGCTTGCCTGCAAGGTTGAAGACATCCTTCGAGTCTGACTTCTCGAGAGCCTCAAGGAGGTCAGACACCTGCTTGCCGAGGAATGATGATATGATGGCGGGAGGTGCCTCGTTGGCACCGAGACGGTGGGCGTTGGTTGCCGACATGATAGACGCCTTCAGCAGTCCGTTATGCTTATAGACACCCATGAGGGTCTCTACGACGAACACTGCGAAGCGGAGGTTGTCCATAGGTGTCTTGCCAGGGCCGTGGAGCAGCACGCCGGTGTCTGTCGAGAGCGACCAGTTGTTGTGCTTGCCTGAGCCGTTGATGCCTGCGAATGGCTTCTCATGGAGCAGACAACGGAACCCGTGCTTGCGCGCCACGCGCTTCATGAGCGACATGAGCAGCATGTTATGGTCGATGGCGAGGTTTGTCTCCTCGAATATCGGGGCCACCTCAAACTGGTTCGGGGCCACCTCGTTGTGACGTGTCTTGCATGGGATGCCAAGCTCAAGGGCTGTTATCTCAAGCTCGCGCATGAACTGTGCGACACGCTCGGGGATGGTGCCGAAGTAGTGGTCCTCCATCTGCTGGTTCTTTGCCGAGTCATGGCCCATCAGCGTGCGGCCTGTCATCATGAGGTCAGGGCGTGCGGCGTAGAGGTCCTCATCGACAAGGAAGTACTCCTGCTCCCAGCCAAGGTTTGAGATAACCTTCTTCACGTCAGGGTAGAAATACTGTGCTACACTTGTCGCTGCCTTGTTGACAGCAGAGAGAGCGCGTAGCACTGGGGCCTTGTAGTCGAGAGCCTCGCCGGTGTATGATATGAAGACTGTCGGGATACAGAGCGTGTCGTCGATGATGAAGACTGGCGATGTCGGATCCCATGCTGAGTAGCCACGGGCCTCGAATGTGGCGCGGATGCCACCAGAGGGGAACGATGATGCGTCAGGCTCCTGCTGCATGAGAAGCTTGCCCTCAAACTCCTCTATCATGCCACCCTTGTGGTCATGCTCAATGAAAGAGTCGTGCTTCTCGGCTGTGCCCTCTGTGAGGGGCTGGAACCAGTGGGTGTAGTGGGTCACGCCATTCTCCTCGGCCCATTGCTTCATGCCTGCTGCTACGGCGTCGGCGATAGAACGGTCAAGCGGAGTGCCGTTGTCTATCACGTCGATCATCTTGTCATAAACCTTTGACGGGAGATACTTGTACATCTTCGCACGTGTGAAGACATACTTTGCGTAGTACTCTGACGGGCGCTCAATGGGTGCCACGACCTCGAGAGGCTTCTTCTTTGAGGCAGAAGCTACTGCCTGGAATCTTAAGTTTGCCATTGTCTTTGCTTGTATTTTTGGTTGTTGTTCTTATCTTTCTTTCTCTTAGTTTGTCTTGTTACAGGTCTGTCCGGCCGCATGGCCGCTGTCTCCTGCTGTCCTCGCGCATGAGGATTATGGCTGCAGGGTGATGCCGAAGGTGAAGTATGCCTTCTGGGTTGAGGGGTTGGTGTTGATGGCCGCGAACACCGGCACAGAGAATGTCGGGGTGATCTTCAGCTCTTTTGACGCTTTCAGCGAGATGTTCGTGACAGCGAATCCTGTGGCGTCAGCATAGAATGTCGTGGCGTAAGGCACAGCGCCCACCGTGGCGTCCCAGTCCAGTCCGCCGAGCTTGAATGGCGCGTTCAGCTCCACGTATGATGAGTAGGCTCTCTTGCCGTCCTTGTTGAGACCGTCTGCGCCGGCGAAGTTTGTGAACCACTGGAGTGACACTGGGCCGAAGTCATAGCCGATGTTCGCCTCAAAGACATGGGCTGTCTTGTGGGCTGAGTACTCAAAATACTTCGCGTCGGCACTGCAGAAATAGTCTGTCACGCCGATGTTCAGTCCGCCTACAGCGTAAGAGAGTGTGAGGTCAAACTCCTCCTCGCCTGAGTTGACAAGGCCATAAGAACCCCAAGCCGAGAGCGAGAGACCCTTGTATGACACTCCTGCTGACGGCTGGATAGCGGCCGCGCCGAGATCCTGGCCACGCCATACGTATTTGCTTACGAGGTCGGCTGATACGTTTGCCTCTACTTTGTCCTGTGCGTTAGACGCTGAGGTGATGGCCATCATTCCGATGACGAGAGCACCAATTCTCCTGAATGTTGTCATAATCTTTTTACTTTAAGAACATTGTGTTGTCGCGTTACGTGCGTTTGCCGTTAATTGATATAACGTGAAGAGACGCGATTTATTTTGTGTTTGTGTGTGATATTCTGTGTTTCTTGCCTGTCAGAGACCTGTCAGGATGTCTTGCGGGCTCTTGCCTGTGATGCCTCGCGGCCTGTGCGAGGCCCGCCTGTTATCCCTTCAGCCATGTCGCGATGCGCTCCATGGCCTCCTCGACATCCTCACGGTTGCCGAAAGCGGTGAGCCTCACATATCCCTCGCCCGAGGGGCCGAAGCCGACACCCGGCGTGCATACCACGCCGGCGCCGTAGAGCATCTCCTCGAAGAATTTCCATGAGGCGGTGGCGTTCGGGGTCTTCACCCATAGGTAAGGCGCGTTGACACCGCCATAGACAGAGAGGCCGAGACGCTGAAGATGCTCGCGCATGATGCGTGCGTTGGTCATATAATAGTCTATCGTCTCCTTCACCTGCCTCTTGCCCTCAGGGGTGTAGATGGCCTCGGCGGCACGCTGCGAGATGTAGCTCGTGCCATTGAACTTCGTACACTGGCGGCGGTCCCAGAGATGGTTCAGCTCTATGCGCTGCTTGCCGTCGAGCGTTGAGGCCTTGACCTCCTTGGGTATGACGGTGTATCCGCAGCGGACACCGGTGAAGCCGGCTGTCTTTGAGTATGAGTGGAACTCTATGGCACACTTCTTCGCACCACGTATCTCGTAGATGGAGTGGGGGATGCCCTCCTCCTGGATGTATGCCTCGTAGGCCGCGTCGTAGAATATTATGGCGTCGTTCTTTATCGCGTAGTCAACCCAGCGCTTCAGCTGCTCGCGGGTCAGCACGGTGCCCGTAGGGTTGTTGGGGTAACAGAGGTATATCATATCGACGCGGTGGTCGGGGATGGCGGGGCAGAAGTCGTTCTCGGCTGTCGCCGGCATGTAGCATATGTTGCTCCATACTCCGTCTGAGTATGTTCCGGCACGCCCTATCATGGCGTTCGAATCGATGTAAACGGGATATACGGGGTCGGTTATTCCGACAGAGTTGTCCCAGCGCACAATGTCGCCTATGTTTCCCGTGTCGCTCTTCGCGCCGTCGTTGACAAATATCTCTGACGGGTCGAGATGTATGCCACGGGGGAGGAAATCGTTCTTGATGATGGCCTCACGGAGGAAATCGTAGCCCCGCTCAGGGCCATAGCCGCGGAATGACGCCTTGTTGGCCATCTCATCGACGGCCTTGTGCATGGCCTCAATGACTGCCGGGCAGAGGGGCTGGGTGACATCACCGATGCCAAGGCTGATGACACGCTCTTTCGGGTGTGACACCTTGTAGGCGTTGACCTTCTTCGCGATGTCGGCGAAGAGATAATTGCTTGAGAGCTTCAGGAAGTGTTCGTTAACTAATGTCATAATGTGTCTGTTACCCCTCTGGCGCTGCCCTTTGCCGGGCTGGCCATGCCTGTTGGGGGGATTTATCGGTTTGTGGTTAAGTCTGCTGTCTTCTCTTTATCGCGGAAGGGTGGAGGCTGGCCGGAAACCTGTCTTTGTGCCAGGCTGCCGCCGTCGCGCCCCATTGCCCTGCTTTCCGCTGTGCTTGTGTTGTTGTCAGATGTCCAGGTCTATGACGCCCTCGAACGATATCGCCGCCGGGCCGGTCATCATGATGTGGTTGTCGTCGGCATTCCATTCTATGTTCAGTGTGCCGCCGTCCATCTCTATGTCGCTATGTCGCGGGCGGCGTCCTGTCAGATGGGCCGCCACGGCTGTCGCGCAGGCTCCGGTGCCGCAGGCGAGGGTGATGCCCGAGCCTCGCTCCCACACCCTCATGCGTATCGTGCCGTCGGCCTTTATCGTTGCGAACTCTATGTTACAACGCTGGGGGAAAACCTCGTGACGCTCAAGCAGAGGGCCGTATTTCTCTATGTCGAGATGCTCAACATCGTCAGTGAACACCACAAAGTGTGGGTTGCCCATCGATACGAATGTGCCGCAGAACTGATGTCCGGCCACTGTCAGCTCCCAGTCCTTTGCCTCGCCGTTATGCACCCCGAACTGTGCCGGCTCCTTGAGCCTCGGCTCGCCCATATCGACTGTGACGCTCTCCACCCGGTCTTCCGCGTCAAGATGCAGGTTGAGAATCTTCACTCCGGAGAGTGTCTCAAGGCGTATGGGGTTCTTTTTCGTCAGCCCCTTGTCGTGGAGGAACTTCGCCACACAGCGTGTGCCGTTGCCACACATCATGGCTTCTGAGCCGTCGTTGTTGAAGATACGCATCGAGAAGTCGGCGTCGCTCCTTGTCGCACGCCCTATCAGTATGAGCCCGTCGCTCCCTATGCCGAAGTGTGGACGGCTCCATGCCCGTGACGCTGCCGACGGGTCGGGTATATTATATAATAATGTATTTACGTATATATAATCGTTACCAGCACCGTGCATCTTTGTGAAATGTATCTTCTGTTTCATCTTCTCAGGTTGTCTTTTTGCTCGCTTTATGACATGTTGTTGTGTCATATTGCTTGATTTCGACTGCAAAATTACTACATTTTATTGAAATATGAATATATTTTGCATATTTGTTTGTATATTTTTGCTGTCTGTTATAATCTGTAACCCGAATTGAGGTTTTGGCTTTCAGTTTAAAGGCGATACCGCATAAATGCTTACATAATGCAATGTCGGAAGATTTTTGAATATCAAAATGATAGTAAATATTTCTGTATAATAGCAAAAAGTCGTACCTTTGCACCCGAAATCAAGCAAAACGACAGCACAACCACAGAATTATAAACAATTCATTAAAAACTGATAGGTATTATGAAAAAGATTGAAGCAATCATCCGTAAGACCAAGTTTGATGAGGTGAAGGAAGCGCTTCTCGCGTCAGACATTGACTGGTTTGAGTATCATGATGTCCATGGCATTGGACAAAGCCGGCAGGAACGCATATATCGTGGAGTACAGTACAGCACTGACAACATAGAGCGTGTGAAGATCTCCATCGTCTGCCGCGATATGTTCGTCGAGCCTACGGTGAAGGTGTTCCTCACGGTGGCACACACAGGACAGGTCGGCGACGGGCGCATCTTTATCTCTGATGTCATCGACACATACTCGATAAGGACAGGAGAGAATGGCGACACCGTGCTAAGGGACAAGAAGTAAAAAGATTGGCTCATATCTGATAGCGGAAGGAAGACATGCTTTTGGTGTCACGCACACAACGTGTGGCGTGGTGCGGGCCTCCGCCTCAGAAACTTTTTTCAGGATAACACGTCAGGCGGTTGCCTGCGTCTTCCCAACGCTACTTTATAAACACAACAACACAAACACCAGGACCATTGCGGGCCACAACCCCTGAGGGTCTTGCACAAACGCAAACACAATTATGATAGATATTATGTTCACAACGCCTCTCGCCGCTGTCGTTGAGGCTCCAAAAGATTACGTCAACGGACTTGATACGTTATGGGTGCTGCTCGGAGCGATACTCGTCTTCTGGATGCAGCCAGGCTTCGCGCTCGTCGAGGCGGGCATGACACGCTCGAAGAATACAGCCAATATCCTCATGAAGAACTTCTGCGACTTCATGTTCGGCTCAGTCCTTTTCTGGCTTCTCGGATTCTCTATAATGTATGGAGCTGGATGTGACTTCATCGGATGGGAGGGTTTCTGCTTCATCGGCTCTGACTCTAATGTCCCGGCCGAGTGTACATTCATCTTCCAGACAGTGTTCTGTGCCACGGCCGCCACTATCGTCTCTGGAGCCATGGCCGAGCGCACAAAGTTCTCGATGTACATCATATTCTCTATCCTCACCTCTGCCATAATATACCCGATTGAGGGCCATTGGTCATGGGGCGGCGGCTGGCTCTCCGCCATGGGATTCCATGACTTCGCCGGCTCGACAGTCGTTCACCTTGCAGGTGGTGCCATGGCACTGGCCGGAAGCATCGTTCTCGGCCCGCGTATCGGCAAGTATGGCAAGGACGGAAAGTCAAGGGCCATCCCAGGACACAGCCTCACACTCTGCGCCCTTGGTGTCTTCTGCCTCTGGGTAGGATGGTTCGGCTTCAACCCTTGCTCTACTGTAGCGGCCACGGGTTATGACAACGCGGTGTCAATGTCGCATGTCTTCGTGACAACAAACATGGCAGCTGCGACGGGTGGCATAGGCGCCATGATCTACACATGGCTCATAGACGGCAAGCCATCACTGTCGATGGTATGCAACGGTGTCCTCGCTGGTCTTGTAGGTATCACTGCCGGATGTGACTGTGTAGATATCTGGGCAGCGGCAGTCATAGGCTTCGTGGTGTCGATAGCAATGTGCTTCTCTGTCAACTTCATAGACAAGAAGCTCAAGATTGACGACCCTGTAGGTGCTGTCTCAGTGCATGGTGTGGGCGGATTCCTCGGCACTGTGCTTACAGGAATCTTCTGCAACAGCGCCATAAGCGGTGTGGAGTGCTCTGTCGGAGTGCAGGCTCTCGGCGCTATTGCTGTAGGCGCATTCACATTCGTTGTCGCCTTCGCGCTCTTCTATGCCATCAAGAAGACTCACGGCCTGCGTTGTGACAAGCGCATCGAGGAGGAAGGTCTCGACATCTACGAGCACGGCGAGGCTTGCTACAACTGATAACAGACATTTTATTATTATGATTACATTTGGGTAAAACACTGTTTCAAGCAATCGGTCTGCCGCAATGACGTATTGCGGCAGACCGATACTTGGCTGAAACAATGTGCAGCCAGGATGTGGTCAGAATGATTATAACAACTTCTTTTAACCAACTAAAACAACCAATCTCTAACAGCCATGTGTGGAATAGCATGTATCCTTAACATCCCCGAACAGACTCCAGAGTTACGTCAGAAAGCCCTAAAGATGAGCCAGAAGATACGCCATCGCGGGCCGGACTGGAGCGGTATATACGTTGGAGGCTCGGCGATACTCGCCCATGAGCGTCTCAGCATTGTCGATCCAGAGTCAGGACAGCAGCCCCTCTTCTCGCCAGACAAGAAGCAGGTGCTCGCCGTTAACGGTGAGATATATAACCATCGTGAGATACGCAAATGGTATGACGGACGCTATGACTTCCAGACAGGGTCGGACTGTGAGGTGATACTCGCTCTCTACCGCGACTGGAAGGCGATGGGCTCTGACGACCCCAAGTGGATTTTCGAGCGTCTCAATGGCATCTTCGCATTCTGCCTATATGACGAGGAGACTGACGAGTATCTTGTCGGGCGGGACCCCATAGGCGTCATACCGCTGTATATAGGCCGCGATGCCGACGGGAAACGCTACGTCGGCTCTGAGCTGAAAGCCCTTGAGGGATTCTGTGACGAGTATGAGCCGTTCATGCCAGGACATTACTATTACTCCCGTCATGGCAGGATGGAGCGCTGGTACACTCGCGAATGGATGGATAAGATGCCACAGGACTGTGGAGGTGAGACAGGCGAGACAGCCCGCTTGTCCTACCGTGAGAGTGTTGAGGCCGTCCACGACTCGCTTGAGGCCGCTGTCAAGCGCCAGCTGATGTGTGATGTCCCTTATGGAGTGTTGCTCTCAGGTGGTCTCGACTCGTCTGTGACATCGGCCATAGCAAAGAAATTCTCTGCCCACCGTATAGAGGCAGAGGGCGACGAGAAGGCCTGGTGGCCACGTCTCCACTCTTTCGCCGTAGGCCTGAAAGGTGCGCCAGACCTTGCGAAGGCAAAGGTTGTGGCCGACTATATAGGCACTGTCCACCATGAGATAAACTACACGATACAGGAGGGTCTCGACGCCATACGCGACGTCATATACTTCATAGAGACTTATGATGTGACGACAGTCAGAGCCTCCACGCCGATGTATCTCCTCGCGAGAGTCATCAAGTCGATGGGCATAAAGATGGTGCTCTCGGGTGAGGGCGCTGATGAGGTGTTCGGCGGATACCTCTATTTCCACAAGGCGCCCGACGCTAAGGAGTTCCATGAGGAGACAGTGCGCAAGCTCTCCAAGCTACATCTCTATGACTGTCTCCGCGCAAACAAGTCGCTGGCAGCGTGGGGCGTAGAGGGACGTGTGCCTTTCCTCGACAAGGAATTCCTCGATACAGCCATGGCGCTCAATCCTGAGTATAAGATGTGTCCGGGCAAAGTCATGGAGAAGAAGATTGTCCGTGAGGCTTTCTCAGAGATGCTGCCAGAGAGTGTCGCATGGAGACAGAAGGAGCAGTTCTCTGATGGCGTGGGATATTCATGGATAGACACGCTGAAAGAGATAACATCAAAGGCTGTCACCGACGAGCAGATGGCCCATGCCGCCGAGCGGTTCCCCGTCAATACACCGCTGTGCAAGGAGGAGTATTACTACCGCTCGATATTCGAGGAGCACTTCCCCTCAGAGAGTGCCGCGCGTGCTGTGCCTCATGAGGCGAGTGTGGCATGCTCGACAGCCAAGGCTCTCGAATGGGATGAGGCATGGAAGAATATGAACGACCCTTCAGGAAGGGCTGTTGCCGGTGTCCATGAGCAGGCTTATGACTAAGCTGAGATGAAGCGGGTGTAATGGCCTGTTATAGGCATTATGCCTGCCCATGGACAGCCTTGGGCAACGGATATACTCCATATCCAATGTGAGATTTTATTGTTGGACCGGCGAGTCAGGCTCTACATAAAGGGGTCAGGCTTGCCTTTTTTGCATTTATACACCATAGGTGGGGGCTGTTTATCACTTCCCTCTGAGCCCTTTGGCCGTAGGGAGATAACAGCTCTCCCTGTAATGCCACCGCCCACAAGGACAGCCCATAAAACACGAAAGAGGGCATACAGACGTGCTGTCTGTATGCCCTCTTCGGGATGTTATATGCCTCGCGTTGACCTCTCTGCAAGCTTTTATGGCGGTGTTCGCGGCTTGGCGGTCTTGTTGTCCGGCCTTTTCTGTTTGTCGTGAGGCGCTCTGCTTATTTCTTCTTCCTTGCCACAGGCTTTGCCTTTGCGGCCGGCTTACCATTCTTTGCAGGGGTCTTAGCGGCCTCTTCCTTGTTCTCCTCCTTTTTCACCTTCACCACTTCGAGCTTGAAGATAAGGGTTGAGTAAGGTGGAATCTTCCCTGCCTGCCTTTCTCCGTAGGCAAGGTGCTCAGGGATATAAATCTCCCATTCTGAGCCTTCTGGCATCATCTTCAGTGCCTCAGTCCATCCCTTTATCACTCCTGATGGGCGGAATGATGTTGTCTGCGGGTTGCGCTTGTAGCTGCTGTCGAATATAGTGCCGTCGATGAGGCGGCCCTCATACTTCACCTCTACCTCCTCGTCGTTGGCCGCAACGGCTCCGTTGCCCTCTCTGATGACCTTGTACTGTAGTCCGGATGGTGTCACCTTCACGCCTTCTTTCTTAGCGTTGGCGTCGAGCCATGCCTTTCCCTCGGCACGTTTCTTTGCCGCTATGCGCTCCTTTAGGGCCATGATCTCTGTCTCCTGATACTTTGCTGCGTCCTCGACGTTGAACACTGTCGTGTCGTTCTCAACAGCGTCGATGAATCCACGTGTGAAGAGCTGTGTGTCTATTTCCACTTCCTTGTCCTTGAGGTCGGCCTGCATACGTGGCAGCATGTCGTTCTTCACCATCTCGGCGATGCGGTATCCGGCGATGACAGCGTTCTGTTTAGGTGACAGTCCTGTCATGAGAGCCTCGCGTATTCCGCCGACGAAGTCAGCCATATATGTCGTATCGACCTTCATCTGCGACATGACATACTTCATCATGCCGCGTGTCAGGGCCTGTCCGGAGGCGTATGACAGGGAGTCAGTCGTGTTGTTCAACACTACAGGCTGCTTTGCCACGGTATTAGTGGCATCCTTTGCCTGTTTCTTGTCTTTCTTGCCTGCCGCTGTGGCAGACAAAGAGGCACTCGCCACGAGGGCGAGTGCCAATATAATATTTGTTCTTCTCATTTTTCCTTATCTCTCGATATCGATAAGTTCAATCTTGAATTTGAGGCAAGAGAAAGGCTTGATGCGCCCTGCCTCGCGTGGGCCGTAGGCAAGCTCCTGTGGGATATATACCTCCCAAACAGAGCCGACAGGCATGTGTGTGAGCACGTCAGTCCATCCCTTTATCACCTGGTCAACACGCATTGTTGCCGGCTCGCCGCGCTTGTAGCTGCTGTCGAAGATGGTGTCGTTGAGGAGACGGCCCTCATAGTGTACCTGCACTACTGATGTGTCGGCAGGGATAGCGCCTGTCCCCTCCTTGATGACTTTGTACTGTACGCCTGAAGGGAGCACCTTCACGCCTGCTGCTGTCTTGTTCTTGGCGAGGAAGTCCTCACCCTCTTTCTTGTTAGGGCCATACTGGGCTGCCATGCTCTTCTCCTTTATCTGCTCCATCTTGGTCTGGGCTGTGACGCCGGCCTGGTCCATAGTCATGAGGCCGCCCCGGCCTGTATAGCCGCTTACGAAACCTGCCATGAAGTTCTTGAGGGAGATGGTCTTTGTTGAGTCCTCACCGAAAATCTCGTGGTTGATGCCCTTGATCATCTGGTTAGAAATCTGCTGGCCTATCTGTATGCCGGCATAGTAGGCTGCCTTCTTCTTGTCGTCGCCTGCTGAGACACCCTCGTTGAGACCCTTGATAAACTCGTCAACGTATGTCGAGTCAACTCCCATGCGGTCAACAAGATACTGTGAGAGACCGTTTGACTGTGCCATACCGATGGCGTAGCTGAGAGTGTCGACGTCTGTCTTGAGCTCAGCTTTAGGTGTTGAGTTGCCACAAGAGCTGATGCCGAATGCGGCGATGGCTGCGAGAGCCATGAATGTAAGTTTCTTCATTTTTGTTTTATGATTTATGTTTTCTTGTCTTTGTCGGGGGCGGGGATGGCCAGGAGGGTCCACACTTGTCTGGTGGATATCACCTTTCTTGTATGCTGTTGGCTCCCCTTATGCCGTTATAGCGGGCTGCCCTGTCATGTGTCGTGATGCTTATTCCACGGCGAGGAGCTCAACGTCGAATATCAGTGCGGCGTATGGTGGGATGTTTGCTCCTGCTCCTGCCTCTCCGTATGCGAGGTTATAAGGTATGTGGAGGCGGTATTTCGCACCCTCAGACATCAGCTGCAGACCCTCTGTCCATCCGGCTATGACGCCATTGAGAGGGAATGATATCGGCTCTCCGCGCTGTATGCTGCTGTCGAATATGGTGCCGTCGATGAGGCGTCCCTCGTAGTGGACACGCACTGTGTCAGTGGCTGACGGCTTGCGGCCTGTGCCTTCCTGCAACACCTCATATTGCAGTCCTGACGGTGTCTCTATGACTTTCGGGCTCTTGCGGTTCTCCTCAAGATATTTCTCGCCTGCCTCTTTGGCTGCCTTGCCTGCCTCACGGCGGCGTTCCATCTCACGCTCCTCCTGCTGCTGGAAGAAGTCGTTGACGAGTTTCCTTGCCTCCTCGTGTGAGATTTGTGGTTCCTTGCCGTCGAGCATATCGCTGACAGCCTGCTTGAAATCGTCAAGGTTAAGGTGCTGTGCCCCTAACTGTGCCAGCTGTGTGCCGATGCCGAGGCCAAGCGCATAACTTAGTTTGTCCATTATTGTTTGCCTGTTTTTGTTTATTATTTTATTCCAAAATGCAAAGTTACAACATTTTAGCGACATGAGCCAATGGTGTCTGAAAAATTATGATTTCTTATATATTGCCATTGCTCGTGTAACTGTTCAGCGAATGCGTTTTGTTACAAGATAATCGATTTCTGACTTCTCGATTAGCACGCGCTGTAAGCGCAAAAGCGTAGAAAGACTTTTGTGGGCATGTAACGCTTTTGCGCTTACAGCGCGCATTGCTAATATTCCATTTACCCCAGGGTGTCGCTACGCTTGCCCTGGGCTATGGGCTTCTGCGCTTACAGCGCGTGCTGCTTACTATATTCGATGAACAGTAACCTGCTCGTCACTCTGCCATTCCGCTTCAAATATCGTGCCAAGTGGAGGCTCTGGCGCGCCATGGGGGTTCATGCCGGGCGTTCAGAACTTGCTGTTGACAGCCTCGCGGTCGTATTTGATGTCCATGTCGGCCGCGCGTTTGGCGTTCTGGTTCTTCACCTCTTTCTTCTTCTCGGCCTTCTGCTTCACGAGTTCCTGCGGTTTCTGCCTGAATAGTGGCCGCTGTCTGAGGTCGAACTTTGTGGTGAGGTCCCATTTCTCCTTACACTCTACTGGCTCTGTACGGTAGAAGACCTCCTCGGGCTGATGGTCCAGGGCATAGTCGCCGGTGTCCCATTTGCCGTTTCCGTTCCCGTCGATGAGTGCGCTTATGTAGTATATGCCTGGCTGGACATAGTAGAATTCGGCCGTGCCGTCCCTTACGTCCGACTGGTATTTGGCATTGCCCGAGTTGTCGAGCAGATAGACAATCACCCTGACCGAATCGTTCTCCACGCCTGTCACGTCCACGAAGAGCGACGAGAACACATCCTCGCTCTCTATCTTGAGCCCCTGTTTGAAGCCCTTTGATGTCTTCCCGTAGATATTGGTGAAAGCGGCAGAATCCACCTCAAGCGAGTATTCTGTGCCTGGCCTCCATTCTCCTCTTATGCTGTATGTGCGTGGCGGCAGTCCCTCGTCGGTTATCTCCACCGGCGCCCTGTACCACAGTGTGTCTATCTTCGAGTAGAGATGTATGGCCGCCGTGTCGAGCCGTTCCAGTGGCGTGTCGAATGTCAGCTTGACATTCATTGTCGGCGACATGCCCTGTGGGATGGTGTATTTCGGTTCGAGGGCAGTCAGCTCAGGGTGTGGCTCGTTGAACGGCTTGCCCTTCTTCTCGGCCTTCTCTTTCTTCTTCTCCCATTTGTCTATCTTCTCCAGCCTGTCCTTCAGTCGTTTCTCGTAGGCCACCTTTGCTATCATGGACATTGTGTCGGTGCGTTCGACCATGTTCCCGAGCGAGTCTGTCGCGGCGTACGTCAGCTCTATGTCGAGCGTGTCCTGATTGACGAGCATGGTGTCCCTAAGCCAGTAGGTCAGAGTGTCCTTCCCGCTTGAAGCCTCTATGATGAAGGCGTTGTCGCCATTGAAGTTCAGCGGTTTGAGTCTTGGCAGTGTGTCGGCCGGTGTGCTGAAGAAGAATTGCAGCCTCTCGGGGTATTGTCGCTCGCTCTTGATGAGGTATCTGTCGGTCAGTTTCTGCTCGAAAGCCCTCAGGCATATGTCGTCGGGGAGGAAGTGGGTGTACGGGACGCGCTCTATGCCGGCTATGTGGAGCGAATCGACCCATGTCGTGTCTTGCCTTATGTCGGGCTTTGATGTCGGCTCTATTATGTCGTGTGAGAAGGCGAGACGCTCTCCTCTCTGCGACAGCTTGAAGTCTCCGTCGCTGTCGGCGAGGGCGAAGACACGGTATTTCCCGGGCGCTATACCTCTTATTATGAAGTGGCCTGAGGCGTCGGTGCGTCCTATACGCTCCATCGGCAGCGACGTGAAGGCTGTGTCGTTGAGGTTGCTGTACAGCCCGACGAGCGAGCCTTTTATCGGCTCGAGTGTCTCTGCGTCGAGCACATACCCCGAGACTTCGAGCGTGTCGATTCTCTCTCCGGTAGAGAAGACATAGGTGTAGTTGCCCATGGGGTTGCTCTCGTTGAAGTCTGTCACGGCGTCAGAGAAGTCGATGGTGTATGTCGTGTTGGGCTTCAGCGTGTCTTTCAGCTGTATCTCCACCTCTTTTCCCCGCGCCCTTATGTCTGGGGCTTCCATCTGTGGAGGGCAGAAGACGATATTCTCCGTGGGGTTGTCGATGTTCACATACTCGCTGAAGCGTATCCTTATTTTCTGCTTGTCCACCATTGTGGCCCTCTCTGCGGGGTCGGCCCCCACCACTCTTGGCGGCACCTCGTCATACCATCCGCCGTCAGGCTGTCCCATTCTGGCGCATGACGACAGTGTCGCCGTGGCTGTCAGGGCGATGATGATGGCTGTCAGGCAGAGTGTGAGCCTGTATGTCATGTTATGCTTCATGTTGTGTCTGGGCCTTCTGTGCTTGGCTTGCTGTGTGTGGGGTGGTTATCCTTCCTGTGCCTGGCTTCTCAGGGCGCGGCTTGTCGTGTTCAGCTTCAACAGCTGTTCTATGTGCTCGCGTGTGTTCGACAGGCGTGGCACTTTATGCTGTCCTCCCAGTTTCCCCCTCTGTTTCAGCCATGTATGGAATAGTCCTGGCTTGGCTTTTACTATCTCGAGGGGCTGGAGGGTTATGTCCTTGTATCTCTTCGCCTCATAGTCAGAGTTTATCTCCTGCAGCTTCTTGTCGAGGAGCGACGCGAAGAGGTTGATGTCTTCCGGCTCTTTCGCGAACTCTATGAGCCACTGGTGGCGGCATTTGGCGTTGCCGTCCATGAACACCGGCGCGGCGGTATATTCTGACACCTCAGCTCCTGTCGCGAGACATGTGTAGGCGAGGCCCTGCTCGGCGTTATCGACTATAAGCTCCTCGCCGAATGCGTTGATGAAGTGTTTCGTGCGGCCGGTGATGATGAATTTATACGGATTGGTGCTTGTGAACTGTACCGTGTCGCCTATGACATACCGCCACAGCCCGCACGAGGTTGATATCAGCATGGCATAGTTGCGGCCTTTCTCCACTCCCCATATAGGCACGACGGTAGGGTGCTCGCTGCCGAACTCGTCCATAGGTATGAACTCGTAGAAGACATCATAGTCGAGCATCAGCAGCATCGACTTGTCAGCGGGGTCGGACTGTATGCCGAAGAATCCCTCTGAGGCGTTGTATGTCTCCTCATAGTGCATCTTGGCCGATGGTATCAGCTGCTCATACTGCTTGCGGTAGGGGGTGAAGGCTATGCCGCCGTGGAAGAACACCTCAAGATTAGGCCACACCTCGTCGATGGTGCTCTTGCCGCTCAGCTCCAGCACACGCACCAGTACGGAGAGCATCCACGACGGAACGCCCGATATGTTTGTGACGTTCTTTCTCATCGTCTCCTGTGCTATGCGCTCGCGTTTCACCTCGAAATCGGACAGCAGCGCGGTCTTCTTCTTCGGCACACGCACCAGATTGGCCAGCGGGTTGATATTCTCTATGAGTATGGCCGAGAGGTCTCCGACGAGCGACCCCTGTATGTTATAGTTCGACTGGTGTGAGCCGCCGAGAATGAGGGCCCTGCCGTCGAAGATGCGCGATTGGGGGTTGTTCATCAGATAAAGTGCCACAGAGTCGGTCCCTCCGGCATAGTGTATGCCGTGGAGGCCGTCGTGTGAGACGGGTATGAACTTCGACTTGTCGTTTGTCGTGCCGCTCGATTTGGCATACCATTTTACCTGTCCCGGCCACAGTATGTCCTTCTCGCCGCGTCTCATGCGGTCTATGTCCTGCTTCAGCGACTCGTAGTCGTTGACAGGGACATCCTGACAGAATGTCTCGTAGTCTTTTATGGCTGAGAAGGCATGGTTGCGTCCGTACTCTGTGTCGTCGGCTCGCTCAAGCAGCGACTTGAGGACATGGCGCTGCATCTCGGCGCCGAGCGTGAGATGTTTCTCCAGATCGCGTTGCCGGTGGACGAAATACAGGTTCTGTGCTATGCTTGTTATGCTCATTGTCTTGGTGTTGTCTGTTTGGGGCCTTTCCCCTCTCCTTGTGTGTGACGCTGTCTCCAGATATGTGTGACACTGTCTCCAATTACGTGTGACACTATCTCCAGCTGGGGTGCTTTGAATCTGCAAAATTAAGGAATTATGGCGAGAATGCCAAATTTTACGTCTGTTTTTTCTTCTCCCCATGCCTTATGGCCATCGAAAAGGGGCTGTAGCCTTATCCTATGGGCCATAATGATGATAATCAGAGGTTTCAGGGTGGTTCTAAAAATTACCACCGTAGATATATTCTCAGAGTGGGGGTATAACGTCTTGCCATCTTTCGCTCTCTTTTTGGTTGCCTTCGGCTTCCTCCCATTCCCGAGCTCCGCTCGCCTACCCGTAGCCTTTCGCGCCTCGGCCATTAAAGCAAGCTTTATGGCTCTCGGCTTGTCGTCGGTTCGCTCGGTCACAATGCCCGCATTGCTCCCTCTCTCACTTGCACTTTGACCTCAAAAATAGATGCGAAATCTGTCAAGGCTAATTTTTAGAACCACCCTTCACACGGCCGTGTCGTGTCTGCCCCTCGCGGGTGTCAGCTGCCGCTCACATGTTTTTCCTCAGCCGCTGGGGCGACATGCCGGTGTGGCGCTTTATGAATGTCCCGAAGTGTGACTGGTTGGCGAAGCCCAGTCTCAGCGCGATCTCCTTGACGCTGTTCTCCGGGTTGCGCAGCAGCAGGGCGGCGTTGCTGACGATGTTCTCGCTTATGATGTCTGTCGCTTTGCGTCCCGTCACATTCTTGCATATGGCCGACAGGTACTTGGGCGAGATGTTCAGCCGCTGGGCCGCTGCCGCCACCGATGTTATCTCCTCGCCATCATTCCTTAGCAGCGTGAAGAACTGCTTGAATATCTGCTGGGCCGCTGTGACGGCTGGCTTGTCGTCGTCGCGGCCGTTGTAGAATATATGGTATATCTCGGCCACGAGGGCCACGTTGATGTTGTGGATGGCTATGTTGCGGTGGATTGTGGGCTTATGGCCGCAGGTGTGTCTGAGCAGGTCGATGTATTTGCAGAACACACCATACTCCGTGTCGTCAAGATGTGCCACGCTGTGGGATGCCGACATGTCATAATACTGCTTCACGAGCCGTGCCTCTTTCGATACCACCTGGCCGTACTGGGGCGACATGAATACGCCGAAGACGCTGAAGTCGAGGCTGAACATGCCGTTCTCGATGATGTTGCGGGGCGAGCATGTCACAGCGTCGTGGGCGCGGATGTCATAGTCCTTGCCCATGATGTTCAACTTTGCGTGTCCGCTCTTCACGACGAGCAGCATGTAGCCTTCTATCACGAACGTGTTCTCTGTCTGTCTTATGTCTGATATGTTCTCTATGATGGCCAGGTTGTTGTCTATGAAAGGCACGGCGCTGCAGTCCTTGGCATACTTGTCGTCGTGGGGTATGTTGTCTAAGTTTATTGTCTTCATGGCGGCTCGGGTTATGGGGATGGGGAGGGGGTGGGGGAGGGCCTGATGCCCCGTGTCTTCAGGAAGAGGGCGTACAGCCCGGATAATCAGTGAATCCACATGGGCTGATGGTCATGCGATGTTGTTATGGATGCAAAGTTACATTTTTGAAGTTGAATATCCAAATGTTTCTCCCTTTTTTCTCGTTCCTGGCCATTGGCGGGGGTGTCAGGGGGTGTTGTGGCGTGGGTGCATCAGCCAAGAACGGATGATGCGCATACGGCCGTTTCCCTTTTCACACGCTGCCGTTTCCCGTTTACCATGCTGCCGCTTTCCTTTTCCTACATTGCCGCTTCCCCTTATCATACCATTGTGGGGATGTGTCGTGACCATTGCACGGCACATCCCCACTGTCGATTGTGTCCTGCCCGTCGGGGCTGGCTCTCCAGCCGTTGCTCCCCGTCGGGCTTTCTCCTGTTGTCATGAATCAGAACGCCACTCTCATGCCTATCGACGCCAGGCGTGGCGCGCCCCAGTATCCGCGGAAAGTCTCCGCGTCGTGCGACGCTCCGTCCACTCCGCGCTCTATGTATTTCTCGTCCAGGAGGTTCTGTATCGAGGCGAATATGTTCAGGCGTGTCCCTTTGCCTATCATTCCCTGCCAGCCTATCGTGGCGTCAACGAGGTGGTACTCAGGCAGACGGTAGGCGTCAGCGGCCTCCCCCGCTGTCGTTGTGCCGCTCTCTATGCGCGACGAGGGCTCAAAATCGGCGTACATGCGGGCGTTGTACTGCCATGATATGTTGGCGTAGAGGCCGCGGTAGAGCTTTGCCTCAAGGCTTGCGCCAAGCTGTGTCTGGGGCGCGTCGCCCACGTGGAGGCCGTCACAGTTGATGGCGTATGTGTTGAGCGTCTCGCCCGTATAGTTGTCGTATATGAGTGCCTCGCCGCTGCTCTTCCATTTCCATGACGCCATCATGGCGTACGCCTTGGCCTTCAGCCATGGGGTGACAGTCTGGTGGGCCGACAGCTCCACGCCGCTGTGGAGGGCGTTGAGGCCCGATATCTGGTATTTCTCGGCCGTCTCGTTGGCGCGTTTTGCGAGGCTGAGTGTCAGCGTCTTGTCTCGCCATGACGTTATGTATGCCGACAGCTCCATGCCTCCTCCCGGCCATGAGGCGCGGTATCCGGCCTCGGCCATGAGGTTCGTCTCGTTCTTCACGTCGTTCGTGATGGAGAGGTCTGACGAGGCGAGATACACTCCGGCATACGGCAGGCGGCTGTTGTAGGCGGCGTTGAGGTATAGTGTCTGCGAGGGTGTCATGTGGTACAGCGCGCCGGCCTTGACGCTCGCTCCTGTGCCGTGGGCCCATTCGCTCTTCTCGCCCGTGATGTCGTTATGGCGGCGGTATGAGCCGTTGAAGACAGAGGCGCCGAGCGTCAGGTTCACTCTGTCGAGCCGCATCTCGCCCTGGGCGAAGGCCGAGAGGTGATGGGTCGTGCGGCCGTAGCGTGCCCCGGTATAGTCGCCGATGCCCACTTGCTGCTTCGTCGTCGTGTCATACCATGATGTCCCGCCGAGGAGGTCGAGCACCTTCATCTTCGACCATGTGCCGTAATACTGGTAGTGCAGTCCGCCGTTCAGCTTCAGCGCGGGTGTCAGCCGGTAAGACGCCGTGGCGAGGGCGCCGGCCTGTGTGTGGCCTGAGAGATAGTCAATCATGATGTTCTGTGACGCTCCCGCCGCCTCATTCTCGCGCATCACGGCGTCAAAGTCGATGTGTCCGTCGGCTGTGCGGTGGCTCATGATGCTGGTGGCGCCACGCTGGCTGTATGTCGAGCGTCCGCCGCCGTCGGCTATGGCGAGGTATAAGGAGTTCTTCATCTCGAAGCGTTGGCCGTCGAGTATGTGCTGGAGGGTGAAGTATGGCTTCATGTAGTGGTTGCGGCCTATGGAGTATGGCTTGCCGCGCAGCAGGCCCCAGTTCTTCGAGTAGTTGCGCCCGTAGGTGTCAACCTCAACGGCTGTCAGCTCAGTATTGCGCTGGTCGTGCCGCTCGGGCGAGCCGAGGGCGGTGAACATCAGTGTGTTGTGCGCCCCGATGAGCTTGCTGACATTCAGCATGTAAGACATTGTCTCCACGTCTGAGCATTCCACCTGTCCGTGGCCCTTGGCGTATGAGAGCATCATATCGACGCTCCATCCGTGGCTGAGGCGGCCGGTAGAGTAGTTTAGGACGGTCTTTGTCAGTCCTGTCTCCGTGGTCGATATGCCGAATGCCGCACTCGGAGTGCCCTCCGATGTCTTGGTGATGATGTTCACCATACCTCCCATGGCACAGTCGGCCACCATAGAGGCACCCATGCCTTTCTGTATCTGCACGGCATAGGTGGCATCGGCCAGCCCCATCCAGTTGCTCCAGTACATCGAACCGGAGGTAAGGCCTTGGATAGGTATGCCGTTGAGGAGGATGGCGATGTTGTCCTGCTTGAAGCCGCGCATATTGAGCGTGGCGTCGCCGTAGGTGCCCGTCGAGGATGTAGCATACACTCCCGGCACGCCCTGCATCATCTCGACATAGTTGGGACGGGTGGCGTACAGACGTATGTGCTGTGGAGAAAGTGTGGTTAGGGAGAGAGGAGTCTCGCGCTCGTTGGCAAAATGTGAGCGAACAGAGACTTCCTGAAGAGTGATTGTAGTGTCGGCTGCTGCCTCGTCGGTGTGTATGCCGACCTTCTCTATAGTGCCACCGGCACTTAGAGGCATCACCGCCATCGTGCTCACGATGCCGGTAAGGAAAAATGATAATGTTTTTTTCATAAACAACTTCTTCCATCCAGACTGTAACTGTCGGTACCGTGGTCTCAACGGTTCGGCCGGCCTTGGTGTTCGGCTGGCTTGAGGACTATCACCTCCGATCGGGAATTTCACCCTGCCCTGAAATGTTTATAATTTAAAATAGGTAGGTATATGTCAGCCTGTGGCCAGAATACGCCTACGGGGAGAACGATGGCATCTATATGTGGAACGCCGGCTGCAAAGTTACGCAGAAAAAATTTCATATACAAGATTTTCGCCCGTTTTTTTATGCCGGCATGTTGAAATCATCCGCTCCGGTGACGAGTCCTCTGCTTCCCGCTTACAGTCTGTAACTTCATCCCCACGTCCTGCTTACAGTTTCCTTGCGCTGCCGTCAATATTCCAATAGGTACAGAATGGGCGCGTCATCCGTACGGAATGAGCTCCTCATCCAGTACGGATGACGCCCCAAGAGATACTGCTTACAATGTGTCAACAAAAGCCTCTTTTTGGGGCAGGAAAAGGGGTGGGTACGTAAAGGGACGGAAATGGTCCCACGATTTTTGTTTTATTTAACTTATTCCGTGCGCAAACGATTGCACAAGAAAAAGTATTGATTTAACATCAGCAGTTTGTGGGGGGGTAAATTTTGCATACCTTTGCACGCGAAATTATGATCAGGCAGAAGCTGAAGATGCTTGCTGTATATATCACAACAATATTACGGGGCCACGTCCCCGTCGCGACAACCTACCTATATGGCATCGCCGGGCAGGCGGTAAGCCGATGACAACGCTATAAGTCAAATCAAAATACAAATCAAAACTACATCAAGAATTGTTATGTTATTAACATTTAGAACTATGTTCTGCCGTAGCGTCATGACGCTGCTGCTATTATTGTCTGCAACTATTGGTTGGGCAGGCAATGAATTGAAATGGGGCATTGATAATGATGGCTCATCTACACAAACTACGAACATTTCATACGATACTAATGGTAACGGAACTGCCACCATGTCTCTTGAAGCCTATAAGACTTATTGGTTTGGCTTCACAAATGACCAGAATAGTTGGTATTCTAATTCCGGAACAATGACTTCGGACAATTGCACAGGTTGGACGTTTGAGCAGAAAGGTGGACAGAACTGCCATATCACAACTACAGTTGCTGGTGATTATACATTCACTGTCAAATGGGACAAGGACACTCCAACAGTTTCTATAACATATCCCGCAAGTGTTCCGTCCAATCTTCCTTCTTCTCTTACCTTCCGTTCGGACAATACAGATTGGAACAATCCAGTGAAAATGACAATGGAAGATAACGGCAAGAAATGGTCATACACTATTGATTTCACAAGTGGTAGTGTTCCGTCAGCAGTGTGGTTCCGCTTTATTGATACGGAAGATGCAAACCATAGCATTATATCAAAAAACAATGGTGACGAGGTGACGGTTAATGGTAGTGCTATAGAAGGAGAGATGAAAGGAAGCGACAACAACCATAATTTCATGTTCAAACCGTCTGGATATTATAAATATACTATTACAGTAGAATACACAAATAGCAAGTGGATGGTTTCTGTTGCGAGTGTTGAGGATTCGAAGATAACATCTGAGCCATTCTATCTCATTGTCCCTAACGCCAATGTCGGCAACACCCGCCGTGCTGTGCCAGCATCAGAGGGCATTGCGCCAGCAGGACACACAGCCTTCAGACTTATGGCAGGACGTGAGCGTAATAATACTATCCTCAACAATGACCTCACATCTATTAACCTGAAGATTGACGGAGACATGGGACAGCAGCTGAGATATGACTCTGAAGGGAAGATAAAGTTCTATATACAGAAAGGAAAAAAGATATCGTTCTTCCAGCCGACAAATAATGATAATGATATCTACGTGAAGAAAACTAAAAAGACTTCGGACAACGGAACAAGCGGCTATTATGGAGTGACAGCGACAAACGGTGTGGATGGATATGGCGTGCGTAGCCATACGATGTCAAGCACGGATGAAAAACGATACTTCATCATAACAAAGAATGATGCCGACGAGAAGCTGTCGTCAACAGACAACAACAATAACTACAAGACAATGTCTCTGACATTCATGTTCTCAGAGAATAACGGACAGCACTCATATATAAAGAATAATGGAGAGTCGGCAACAACCACAGACCACGGAAACTCTGTTAACGGCTTCGCGAACAATGGCAACCTTATCGTGGGATTCCAGCACACACGTGGCGTAGGCTCGGCATATTACAACGACCATATAAACAAGAGTGACGGTGTGTATCTCGTTGGTGCAATGGGAGGAACATATACTTCGGATAAGAGCTGTCCTATGACAAAACTCGTCTATCCCTCCGACAAGTCAGATGCAGAGGCAGACTCAATAGTTTATGTATGCGAGGTAAAGAAGGACACGAACTCATGGGACAACTTCTTCCTGTCGTTCTCTACGGGAGATGTGGTGGGACAGAATAATACCCACTGGAATCTCCTCCTCCGCCCACACGTTCAGGACCAGATGGACGGTCAGGCTCTTGAGGGTGGTGTGTTCTTCTTTAAGAATGATACCGGTTCAGACAACCAGCAGCAGGCTCTCAACCCTCTGCTCTCTGAGGCGCAGAAGAATCGCTATGTGTCATACAAGGTATATTTCAACGCCACATACTCCACCTACCGCATCGAGTTCTACGACAACTTCTATATCGCAGGGCCGGCAGTGCATGGAGTCGCCAACACTGCTGTCAACAGCGGAACATACTTCGACCCCGACCACCGCATAGCGATGAAGACCGAGGAGGTGCATGGCGTCACACACTATGTATATACCGGCGAGTTCACCAACGGCTCGACATTCGCATTCTTCGTCAATCCAAAGACATACGCCAATAACTATTCTGAGGATGATGACTCACAGTATGTTACAGGCAACACAGGCTCTATGTGGACAACACAGGCACCAACAGGTAGTGAGGAAGGTAAAGACTATCCTTTCTATAACCATGTGCGCTGGAATACAAACGGTGATAACACCCTTGGCTCTCTCGGTACTAATAACAACGGCATCAAGTGGACTCTGCCAACAGGCGAATACACCCTCCGCTTCTATAACCACGCTGAGCAGAGCGGCAACAACCAGCTATACACCATCGACAAGGTCGTGACGCTGAAGAATGCCACATCCGTATTCGCCGAGAAGGAAGGAGAGAATGCTACGACACATAACTACTACGGCTGGCGCACATTCTCTGACGACTGCGCCCTGTGGCTCCCCAATGGCGTGAAGGCTTACTACGCCTCAGGGATAACTGAGGGCAAGGTGAAGCTGACAGAGGTGGAAGACGGCATGATACCAGCCCACACCGGAGTGCTCATATACGATGAGAACCTCCTCACCGGCTCAGAAGACATACACCTCTATCCCGTCCCGACTGGCTACACCACACGGCTCGGTAAGACAAACCTCTTCGTCGATTGCTATGACAAGGATTATACCATCAGCTATAACCCTGAGAACAACAAGTACAACTACTTCTTCACCTGCTTCTACAAGAAGCTCGGCGACTTCTCCAAGAGCAATGTGCCGATGAACTTCTGGAAGACACGCGACACGAACGCACAGGCTAAGAAGAACTATACCTACCTCCAGGTATCTACCAATATCAACCCTGTGGCCTTCAACAGCGCGACATGCAACTATGAGCAGGAGACAAACGCCACAAACGTTGCCAACAACGCGCGTGACTACTGCTTCCTCTTCTCGCTCGACGACCTTGACGACCCTATCATAACAGGCATAACAGCCCCCACGGCAGAGGACAGCATGGAGACAAAGGCTGAGGGATGGCATACCATGCAGGGCATCAGGATACAGAAGCCCGCAAAGCCCGGAATGTATATACTAAACGGCAGAAAGGTAATAGTAAGGTAAACAAGAAAGGACAACCAAGAGATGAAAAAGATATATCAAAAGCCAGAGCTGACTGTAATCCCTATGGATGAACACTATCTGATGGGCATCAGCGCAGAGGAATACTCTGACCAGGACTTCGCGAAGAAGAACAACAGCGGCCTCTTCGACAATGAAGACAATAGCGACGACAAGTCGTCAAGGCCATTCCATGAATATCTGTGGGAATAAGCAGATGACTGAATACATTAATATTATATAACGGACAATTAGTAGTTTTCAAATAATAGCAGTTATGGGGCTATTGCGTTGGGAGAACGCGATAGCCCTTTTTGCTTCTCCGTTCCTTCTCCGTAACAGCTGGCAGGGTGGTTACAACAGCCATCCCTCAATCCTTAATTTGTATAAAACTATGCGTGTGTATGGGCCGGTGATGATAAAAGAAGTTAAACAGTGGGGCACTATGGCCCGGAACATAGAAAATATGTGTATCTTTGTAGAGACATGTAAAATGTATCATGTTATTTTTTCAAGGTGATTCAAATAAGAATTGTAATTAATGGAAGCTACCTTGAGAATGTGATACACTTTCAGTCCAATCAAATATCTCTAGTGTAATCCCACGTGCGATTGTGGGATATGTAGAGCGATTAAGCATAAGAATTAGTAGTTTTCTAACACATTAGTAGTTACATGGGCTATCGCGTTGGGATAACGCGATAGCTTTCGTTTAGCCCCTCCATAAAGCAGTCCCCGCCCCCTCCACCTCTCTTTAGCCCATAATGATAGCTGTGGGCAGGCTCTCTATTTGTATGGACATGCTGTTTAGGAGATTCCCCTCATGGTTATGGGGGATTCCCTCTTGCAGATATGGTATTATATATGTAACTTTGCAATCACAAAAGAAATCCAACAGAAACATCACATTAATAAAAATATGAAGGTTATGAAAAAGCTCACTTCACTCTTTACAATGCTGCTGCTTGCAGTGGCATCCGTATCGCTCACATCATGCGAGGACGAGATGATAGCAGACACTCTTGAGGGGACATGGGAGGGAAATATGTATATCTCCTCTTATTATGACGACCGTTACTATGACGCCACATACACGGAGATATGTTTCCTGCGCGACCCTCTGTCGTTCACCACAGGCGATGGCTACTGGGTGGATTATTACAGCGGCGCCCCATGGGATTATATCGCAAACCATATACGCTGGAGCGTCTCTGACGGTGTCATACGCGTGAGGTTTGTCGAGGAGGGCACGACAGTATATATCTATGACTATTACCTCTCTGGCAACAGGTTCAGCGGAGAGCTGGTAGATGGAGACAACAGAGTCAACTTCTCTCTCAGACACACGTCATCCCCTGACTGGGACGACTTCGACTACTGGGGATATGAGGGATGGTACGCAAAGAAGAACCCCGGCCTCTCAACCCGCTCTGTCAGCGACGCCACAACCACAGAGATGCCTAAGCGCGTCATAAGGACAAGATAAGGCGGCGAGGCATAGACGCAGAAGAAAACGGCCTGTACGGATTGTTCTGCCCACACTAATGGGAGTTACAACCGTACAGGCCGAAAAATTGTGTGATTTATTCTCGTTTATAAAGCTATTTAAAATTTTTTTCGTACTTTTGTTGCAGATACTATAGCATACCGAAGGAAAGTGATTCATACTCCTTAAATAATACAATGTCTGAAAAGAAAGAATTCATCGCGACCCGAAAGGGTATTAAATATCTTGATTTGTTCGCTGGAGCAGGTGGCTTCAGCGAGGGGTTCATGCAAGCCTATACGGATGACAAGTATTATGACTTCCGCTTGGCGAGCGACATTAATGAGAACTGTGAGCTGACTCATAGGGTTCGCTATAATAAAATGTTGGGACTTGACACTAAATTTTTGTGTCAGGACATTATGGATGATTCTTTCCTGCCAAACTTGTTAAAAGAAATAGGTAGTCAGGAGATAGATGTCATCACGGGCGGGCCGAGCTGCCAGTCGTTCAGTCTTGCGGGAAGACGCAAGAAGCTTGACAAACGCGATGATTTGTTCTACCATTATCTGAAGGTCATCAAGGCTTTGCGTCCCAAATACTTTGTCATGGAGAACGTGAAGGGAATCCTGACGAAAGATAAAGGGCGTATCAAAGAACGCATCCTGCGTGAGATACGCTCTATTGTGGATGATATGAAGATGTACCTTCTTTATGCATTTATGGAAGATGTCTTGAAACCCAAGATGCCTGCTCCGTTGTATTACGCTCTTTATGTAAGGTTGTGCATGGAAAGCTCTGAGGGGGATAGGGACAAGCAGAATGATAGTTTCTTTAATAATCTCGACCAGCAACTGAAAGATCTGACAAAGAATCTTCCGTATAATGTAAGCAAGAGTGATGAGAGTGTGAATACTATACGCCACGGCTTGCTTCTTCTGAAGATGAAGCAGCAGCGTGATGCTATCCGCAATCAGATTATCCAGTTGAAAACCAGTGCTCACATTGATAATGATACCTTTATGGCAGAGTACAACGGTATCATTGAGACAATCTCTGACGAGCAAATACTTGAAAAGACCCTCGATGCGGTAGATAAGGTTGCGGAAATGGGCAAATGCGACACAGAGGCAAAAGCCTTGAAAAAGTCGCTTGAAATCTTGACTGCCACATTTGATGAGTGTATAGACTTCATTCAAGAGCAGGTTAAGGATGATGAGAAGAATCTAAAACGGCTGAACGGTCTGATGAAGGAAATCCGCCTTTATAACATTGAAGAGCCGTTGGTGTTGTTGTCTGCTAATTATGGTGTTCCA
>JBJEAW010000021.1:0-6558 GCA_051869435.1 Prevotella sp.
TTTTCCACGTTAATTGCTATTTTGCTATACTTTATAGCAGACAATCATGTCGGACAGTCTGGATTTTTGTAAGAGGGGGGCACGGGGGATATTCTGTGTCTGCTGGAAAGACAAAAACCGAAATCAACCCCTTGCGCTTGATGCGAAATGTCTCTTGCGAGCCATCGATGCTGCAGCCGTCTGAAAATCCCTGAGAAGCTCAGATATTTTCAGCCGACTACATCATCGCCCTATCGGGTTTTCGCATCAATCACAAGGCGATAAACATCAAAGGCTGTGCAAACCGAACGCAGAGCCGAGCTTGCTCAGGCTATGCTGAGGTGCAGCCAGCCTTCGACGATGTCAATGGCTGTGCAAACCGAACGCAGAGCCGCGCTTGCTCGGGCTATGCTGAGGTGCAGCCAGCCTTCGACGATGTCAATGGCTGTGCAAACCGAACGCAGAGCCGCACTCGAGCTTTGCTGAGGCGTAGCCAGCCTTCGATGTTTATCGCCTTGAAGAGGATGGTAGCCTTCTGAAAGAAGGTGGTGTCGGGCTTCCGTTGGGGCGTTAAGAGCTTGCTCTTATAAGACCCAAGCGGAAACCCGACACCAGGGGCTCTGCCCCCACATACACTTCAAGGGGTTTATCATGGTTTTTGTGATGCGTAACTGACACAGGGTTTAACTGGTGTTCCGTGTCATTCCTTACGTGTGGTATGCCATGTGGCAGCCTGTCATGCCGGGAACTTAGGCTTCCCGAGCGGCTTGAAGATGAGGTTGAAGATGAGCAGCAGCGCGAGGACGATGGTCGATGTCCACTTTATGATGCCAGCCCCCTCCTCTTTTATCTCCATCGTCTGTGCCACACGCGATGTGAAGTCTATCGTGCCAGAATACTGGAGCCAGTCGATGAGGCATCCGAAGAATACCGCGCCGATGACAATCGACAGGATGTATATGAGCAGTGTGCGCGAACCGAGCCCCTTGCGTATGACAAAGATGCTTGCCATGTTACATGCCGGACCAGCCATGAGCAATACGAGGGCCGCTCCAGGTGTCAAGCCCTTGAGCATCAGCACTACGGCGATAGGTATGGAGCCTGTGGCACATAGATACATAGGGATGGAGATGATGAGTACAAGAATCATCGAGGCTATGGTGTTGTCCTTGAACAGTGTGAACACCTCGTCGGGCACATAGACGGTTATAAGGCCCGCCACAACGAGTCCGATGACAAGCCATTTGCCTATATCAGACATCATGTCGAGGAACGCATATCGCAGTGCCTCAACAATTTTTCCACCTGTCGTCTCGGGTATCTTGCGGTCGTTACAGTGGCATGAGCTGCTGTGACTGTGGTGACGGTGCTTCCCGCTGTGGTGGTGATGGTGGTGATGGCCCTCGCTCTCCTTCTCTCCACAGCAGCAGTCCTCGCCCTTCTCCTCATGGCTGTGGCATGAGCATGAGTCCGTCTCCTCTATCTCCACTGTCTCCATCTCGGCTTCCTTCTCATGACAGTGGCATGAGCATGTGACAGTCTCCTCCGCCTCTGCCGTCCTTCTTTCCTCATGCTCCTGTTGAGCTTGGATATGTCTCCGGCTGACAAAGGTGTTCACCATCCATCCTCCAAGCACCGACGTGATGAGCGCCGCGATGGGCCTGATGACAGCAAACGGGAAGCCCATGAGGCTGAACGTCGCTATGATAGAGTCTATGCCTGTCTGCGGGGTGGCTATGAGGAATGATGTCACGGCACCTCTCGACGCACCCTCTTTCCTCAACGACATGGCTGTCGGGATTACTCCGCACGAGCAGAGAGGGAGTGGAATGCCCAGAATGGCTGCGTTGATGACTGAGCCAAGCGTGGGTTTTGACAGATAACGGGTGTAGTATCTGCCTGGGATGAAAGCGTGCATGAGTCCTGCAAGCAAGAATCCCAGTAGCAGATAAGGGGACATCTCATTAACGAGAAGCAATATTTCATCCATAGTATTGGTTGTGAGAGTATGATATGTTTGACGATGCAAAAGTAGCGATTATTTACCGAATAATATCAAAAGGAATGTGATTTTTTGACTTTTAATGTGAAAAATGCAACCAAATTGCATGAATATACCCCCTTTGTCTTGTTTTATTACATTAAATTTTATACTTTTGCCAGAGTGTGATGGGCAGGAGACACCACGCTCCTGATAATGCCGACGGCCATGGACAAGCCTTTATCCAACGCCATTCCAGCAGGCTTTTTCATGCCCATGACTTCCAATCCACCCACCTATATACCCTAAAACCGATAACCCTAAATCCCAAAAACATGATCGTTTTCCGCCCTGCTACCCAGACCGATGCGCTCTTCATAGCCCGGGGATTCCATACTGCCATGCTCATGACCGACACGCCAGAGAGCCGCATACGCCTCTTCGCCGAGAAGATATGTATGCGCGATGATGTCTTGTATTCTGCCCGCAACACTACCATCGTCGAGGTTGACGGTGTCGCCGCGGGCATGATAACAGCCTATGACGGCTGCCGGTACAGCGACATGAGGCGTGTCACCATGGCTCTCGTGAAAGAGCACATGGGCATAGACCTCAGCGATATGGAGGACGAGAGCGAGCCCGGAGAGTATTATCTCGACTCGCTCGCCGTATGGCCGGAGTTCCGCGGCAGAGGTCTCGGGCGTATGCTCTTGAAGAACCAGATTGACGAGGGACACCGCCGCGGACTGGATGTCACGCTCGCTGTCGATCCTGTCAACACCAACGCACAACGTCTCTACCGTGACCTCGGCTTCGTCCCCCTAAGAGATATCTTTATCTTCGGCCATACATACTGGAAATGGGTGATACCCGTCGGGAAATGACACGCTCGCCCCAACGCTGTCCGGCGCCACAGCCCTTGACACCCTCACGATGGCGTATGCGACATATGAACGAAAGGTTGATGGCGGGATAAGCGGAGACTCATTCCACTCCTGGTGATGAGCTGTCAGGCACGGCTGATACTGCTGGCGTATCTGTCGCAGGCGTTTATCTGGCAGAAAAATCATCCCTAACTACTTGTCTATAAAAAGATAATTGATTATCTTTGCACGCAGAACACACATATAATAACTAACAACAAACCTTAAACTATAATGAAGAAGACAATCTTGCTTTTCCTGTCGCTGGTGGCGTCGCTACTGATGTCATCGGTTGACTCCCGCGCACAGCAGTTGGCATTCCCTGGAGCCGACGGCTATGGCAAACATGTCACAGGAGGACGTGGCGGAGAGGTGTGCTATGTGACACGCCTTGACGACTGCTCTGACTCCGATCTCGTCCCCGGTACATTCCGCTGGGCTGTGCGCCACAACAATGGCGGCCGCCCACGCACCATCCTTTTCAACGTCTCCGGCACCATCTACCTCACGTCGAAGCTGAAGATGGCATACCCTGACGTGTCTATCCTCGGACAGACAGCGCCCGGCGGAGGCATCTGCCTCGCAGGCTATAACTTCTATATCTGCCGGAACAATGTCATCATACGCTACATGCGTTTCCGTGCGGGAGACATCCCCAACTCGTCGATGACAGGTCTCGACATGGAGAATGCCGACAATGTCATCATCGACCACTGCTCCATGACATGGTCGATGGAGGAGTGTCTGACAGCCTACGACACAGACTATACCACAGTGCAGTGGTGTATCATCGGCGAGGGACTGTATAACTCGAAGAACTCCAAGGGTGCCAGAGCCTACGCCATGCAGTGGGGTGGGGAGCATTCTTCCATGCACCACACGCTCATCACAAACTCCCACTCACGCGCGCCGCGCTTCAATGGCGTGCGCACTGTCAGCAACACGAAGGGCGAGCACGACTATCAGGTTGACTCTGAGTTTGCCAACAATGTCGTGTATAACTGGAGCGGCTCAGGCAACCAGTATGGCGGCGAGTATGCAAAAACGGTGGTCGAGGCGCCCGCATGGACAAAGACCGACCCTGGCTACGACCGTGTTTACCTTATTAACAACTACTACCGCCCAGGCCCCTCTACCAAGAATGGCACCACTGGTGGCAGATATTTCTGTGCGCCATCCTCTCCTTACGGCGAGTGGTATCTCTCTGGCAATAAGTTTGAGACATCATCCAAGTGGGCGCCAACATCTACAATATGGAGTGACACAGAGCTGCAGAAAGTCAATGCCGACAACCTCTATGGCGCTGTCGATGGCAACAGCAGCCGTGGCATAAACCTCACAGGCACGAATGCCTCAACATATATCATGACCTCACTGTCATACGCACTGAGCGGCATGACATACGAGACAGCCGACGAGGCATATAACAAGGTCGTTACTCAGGCTGGAGCATCGCTCCCGCGCTACGATGAGGTTGACCGCCGTCTCCTCGACGAGGCAGCCGGAAAGACTGACCCGCAGTTCGCCGGCCCGTCCATCCTGTCTGACCCAGGCATCATTGACGCGCCAGATGATATCAGACTCTCTGAGCACGACACATACATGGCTGACGGAAAGATATACACCAATTATCCCTTCCTCGGCATGAGAGACGGCGACAAATATGCTGTTGATACCGACGGTGACGGTATGCCCGATGCCTACGAGACAGCCAGGGGCCTCAATCCTAACGACGCGGCCGACGGCGCCGCTGTCACAGCCAACGGCTACACCAACCTCGAGATCTATCTGAACTCCGTCGCCGACGGCACCATCAACAAGGCCGACTATGAGACAAGCCCTTATCCTGTCACGCCAGGACAGGCCGCGCCCGCGACAGTCACTGTCACATGTGGGACACAGAAACTCACGGCGACATACGGACAGGCTGTCACCCTCCCCGCCACTGTCGGCGGCAATACATACAGCTCATGGGCAGGCAACGGCGTGATATATAACGCCGGCGAGGAGTATGTCTTCACATCAGACATCACCCTTGAGGGTCTCGTCACCATAACATTCAAGTATGACGGCCTCCAACCTATCACCGTGAAGTCTGGAGTGGCCTGTACGCTGCCTTCTGTCGTTAAGGAGGGCTACACCTTCGTGGGATGGAACGACGGCTCGCAGACCGTCATGACCCTCGCGCCACAGACATGTGTCACGCTCATCCCGGTCTATAGGGAGATGGAAGGTCCCTCGGGCTCGGGCGTGGCCACTGTGACATGGCCGTTCAAGGGCACGCAGGACGTGAAGGGAACACAAGACCCGGCAGGCGTGTTCGATGTCGCCTCGTCGGCCATAGGCTCTGCCTTCACCACGTCGAAGAAGACCCAGTGGAGCAAGGACTTCCTCGCTCTACAGCCGGCCGTGCAGGTGTCAGGCCGCGATGAGGCCAACTGCATAGAGCTGTACCTCCAGCCTACGACAGGCGTGAAGTTCCAGCCTACCAACCTCAGCTTCCTCACCGCACGCTTCGGCACAGACGGTGGCAAGGTGGATGTCACCATGAGAATAGGCGAGGGAGAGGAGACGGTACTGCTCGAAGGACTGTGGCCTAACCGCAACAACGGCACCGAGCCATCGTCGGCAGACATTAGCATCACAGGCGCGGAGGCCACTGGCAGCCCTATCGTCTTCAGGATATACCTCTATGCCCTCGGCAATACGAAGCAGGTGGGATTCCATAACATCGTCCTCACCGGCAACTGGGAGGGCACGGCGAAGCCTGCCACGAAGTATAAGTTCACGGCTGAGGCATCGCCGGCCGAGGGAGGCACCGTCACACAGTCGCCTGCCGGAACAGAGTTCGTCGAGGACACCAAGATAAGCCTCTCTGCCAAGCCTGCCAGCGACTATATCTTCGTCAACTGGACCGACGCCTCTGGCAATGTCATCAGCAAGAACCAGAACATCTCTGTCACACTGACCTCTGACCTCGCCTATAAGGCCAACTTCCGTGCCATATCGTCTTATACCGATATATTCAAGGAGGGCTCGCCATACGACGCTGAGTGTCGCGACGGGCAGGAGCTGCTCATAGCCCTCAAGGCTGCCTCGCTGACGACAAAGACACGCTACCGCATATTCCTCCACGACGGTGACTATGACCTCGGCAATCTGTGCCTCACCAATGTCAGCAAGAACGTCTCGCTCATCGGAGAGTCGCAGGACGGTGTCGTCATAGCCAACACACCGGAGGCCGAGGGCATCGGAGTGACAGCGACACTGTATATCGACAAGAACGTGTCGGGCATCTATATGCAGGACCTCACGCTCCTTAACCGTCTCGACTACGGGGCATCAGCTCTCGCCGGACGCGCCGTGTGTCTCCAGGACAAGGGCACGAAGAACGCGTACAAGAACCTGACCCTGCTCTCCAACCAGGACACATACTACGCCAACAACGGCGGACAGAAAACCTATTGGGAGACATCAAAGATAACGGGCACTGTCGATTTCATCTGTGGAGACGGTGCGGTGTTCTTCAACCGCTGCCAGCTTTATGTCAACAAGCGCGACAATGGCAATGTCATCTGTGCGCCTAACACACAGGCCGGAGCGTCATATTGGGGATTCGTCTTCAACGAGTGTACCGTCGATGGCGACGCGGCGACACAGGCCGGACGCTTCTCT
>JBJEAW010000022.1:0-27975 GCA_051869435.1 Prevotella sp.
ATGATGATGACATACGGGTCTGGGCTTGAGGCATAACGAGCAAGGTCAGCACGTGTGGAAACATGGACCACCTCGCCGGCTCCACCACCCGTGACACCTGACGTGCCAAGGGCATTACATGTCGCAAAACCTGTGACACCATTCCATGTCTGGGCTGTCGCGGCAGCACAACACAGCACGGCAATCACAAGAAATGACAGGGTCTTGTAAATGTTTTTTCTCATAAGATTTGTGTGTTATTTACATTAGTGTCCAATAAAAATTGGACGAGTTAATAATTAATAAAATAGTCCTTCAAAAAGAGGATAATCGAGTTCTTTGACATTATTGAAATTAGTATTATCGAACAGGTCGCGCAAATGGGTCTTGTCCGTCAGTGAGATGCTAAGAATCTGCAAGACCTCATAGGTTGAGCGTTCCAGTTTCATATCATGATGGACAATAGCTACAAGACAGTAGGTTATGATGGCAACAGCTATCTGGATGCGGACGGCATTCTCCGTGGTGCCCCCAAACCTCTTAATCTTAAGATGCTGTTTCAGCCATTTGAAGAAGAGTTCCACCAACCATCTTTTCTTGTAAAATTCTGCAACTTCAAGAGCAGAGAGATGCTTGGCGTTGGTAAGAAAAGTGAACTCTCGGTCATCTTCTTCATCGTAGTAGCGAATGAGTCTGAATGACTCAGGATACTTCTTTTCGGAAAGATAACCGGTCAGTTTCACCTCTGCATCAGTAAGTACATTCTTAGGCATTCTTCTCTTCCATTTGACTGTCTTGTACTTCAAGTTTGTCTTTGCCCTGACTACATAGAAAGAATCTGTTAGGTGTATTCTATAGAGTTCTTTGAATGAGTCATAAGCTCTGTCAAATATATAGTAAGCATTTGGTTCATAGGAAATTGATGTCATTGCCGTAGAATCATGCCTTGATGCTGTAGTTACAGTATAGAAGGCTGGAACCTGAGCTTCAATATCATATAGGACATGAGCCTTGACTCCACCTTTCTTGCTTCTGAACTTTGCCCATGAGAATGTCGCAAGACATAGAGGTATTGTTGTAGAATCAAATGCGTACTTCCTTACTGGAATATCCAGTATGTTGGTGACCCGTTTCTCGCAAGCTTCCTTCATCATAAAGAACGCAAAGTCTTCAAAGATCCGATAGTCGCGATTCTGATTGGCATACGAAAGTGTGGCCTTTACAATTGGTTCACGCCCTAATCCAAGATGGTACTGCTTTGCCCGATGTGCTTCAAAAGCGACAATCAAGTCACGCAGACTCTCGCGATTACTTAGCTGGCCGAACATCATTGCAAGCAACTGATTCCAACAAGTGAAATGCTTCACATAGCGGTTGCCATCGTACTTGCGAACATAGTTATTGAACTGAGTCCTGTTCAGAAAAGCTGTTAATTGAGCGAAAACGTATTTGTCTTTATTCATATGCAGTCATCAATTGGGCTGCAAAGTTACAAATTCAAATCCGTTTCATTTCAAAAACATGCTTAATAGACTATATTTCAGTTATTTCAAAGAGCGATTTTCTAACTTTTATTGGACAGTAGTGTGTTATTTAGTTTAATATAGTAAAGACAAAGGGTAGAGGTACGGTTTCGGGGACTAAACCACGCTGCTAATATCGCTTATGCCATGTATGGTTATTTGCATGAGATGGCTATGCAAGGTGAACGCAATAGAACCTGCTCCATATTTCCAAGCCACAGCCTATCTGCTCCAAAGATAGTGAAATTCTGTTTCTTGTGCAACTTTTTACTGATAAAAAGTCAAGGAAACACTTTATTCTTATTTATGGACTTATAGCGACACAATATCTCTATCGTGTCGCTATAAATCCGGATATGTCGACAATCATGCATCGCAATGCGAGCAATCATGCCTCATGCACAAAGGTCTGCATTATTCGCTGTCCATCATTCAGCCACAGTGCTGCTGCCTGACTCTTTGCTGATATCTGTAATAGGATTCTTGCTAACGGGGTTATACAGTCCCATGCCTCCATACATGCTCTGCCATCCTATCTCCTGTACGACACCTGGGTTGTTCCCCTGGTCGCCAGTGGCAAGTCCGAGGAAATAGCAGATAGCAGGCCATGTCGGATAGACGCTGGTCTCGTTGGTCATCGTCGCCACGTCCTTGCGCACAAGATAGCGCTGGTAGAACTGTGCGAGAGCCTGCACATTAGTATCCTTATAGGTCACCTCACCGTCCTCTGTCTCTGGAGCAACAGTGCAGAAATCCTCTGTCAGAGTCAGAGCCTTAGGCTTGTCAAGCAGTGCGACGTTCTCCCCGAAAGGATCGCTGTCAGATGTTTTTCCACCAGTATAAATATTGGGGTCAACGACCATCTCAAGCCTATGGGTCAGCTGCTGGTTGAGCGGACGCACACCGAGATAGCGGCATGTGTTGCCGTCCCATGCTGTGAGAGCCATGTCAGGAGATATCTCTGCCTGTCCCTCTCCTCCGTCGAAGAGCATCCAGCGGTGGCAGTCGTCAAAGCGCTTGCCCTCGTATGCAAGCTCCACCTGACGCTCATAGAGTATGGCGTCGAACATCTTAGCCCTGTCAGCACGTATGGCAGGGTCTAATCCGCAGTCGCCCTCATAGCCCACACGCTGGCGTATCTGTATGAGAGCGTCCCATGCCTCGTCGAGCTTGCCGACGCCACAGGCAGCCTCAGCAAAGTTCAGGAGCACCTCTGTATAGCGCATATAGATGGCGGGCTGGGCATTTATAGAGAATCCGCTCTCCTCGTCATAGACATAAAGAGGACTGGTAGAGACGGTATAATCCTGTGATTTCTTCCTGACATAGATGCTCTGTCCGCCAGAGCCCATGAGGTCAGAGAAATAGCCTGTCTTGACAGAATCGTTAAACTCTTCAGGCGAAGAGTACCACGCATAGTTCTGCAACTCGTAATCCGTGCCGCTGGCATACGGGCACTGGTCTGGCTGGTTCATTACGCCAGAGAACTTCCACTGTGTGCCAGGGAAGGCGAATGTGCGATAGAAACGTGGGTCACGGTTGAGGAAGAAGAGATTCTTGTCGTATGTATATTCTCCTGCCTCTGTAGGGCGTTTGCCATCGGCCATAGGGAAGAGATCGACCATCTCGGCCGATGGGCATAGTGTCGCAGAGCCCTTGGCGTTCTTCGGGCGCACCGCCTGCTCCCAGTTATTGTAGAGCTGGTCAGTAGCATCGCCGCCAAGGTTGTTGCAGACAGCGAAGAAGACAGCCTCTGAGCGGTTCTGCTCTCCGCCATATATATTGGTCCATATCTTAGCCCATCCCTCTGCGTTCTTGCCTGGGGCATCAGCGTATGCGAGGCCGAAGTTACCCTCCTGAAGTTTCTCCAGCGCTTTAGCATTCAGCTCATAGGCAGTCGTCCAGCGCTCCTTCTCGTCATTGCGGTTGAAGACAGGGCTGGCATAGTAGTTGGCTATATATCCCGCCAGGGCGTAAGCTGCTCCTGATGTTATGCGTCCCCAGTCATTAGCTTCCTCCTCCCATCTTGCGGGAAGATGCTCGCCAGCATAACGGAGGTCGTCCATCATGAAGAGGAACGTGCTGTCAGACGATGTCCTTGACAACTTCAGCTTGTCGGCATCAGATGACAATGTTGACTGTATGGTGTTGACTATAGGTAGTCCTCCATAACGTTTCCAGAGCCTGAAATATCGTGTTGCCCTGAAGAACTTCGCCTGAGCGGTAACCTCCTGCTTCTGCAAGTCAGTAAGGGTTATCCCCTCTGTCTCGTTCACACGTACGATGACATCCGTACACTCACGTATCTTCTTCCACGGGCTCTCGTTTATGCCATAGAAGAAAAAGCGATGTATGTTGGTGTTGTCCCAAACCTTTTCTGGCTCAGACCATGTGCCGTAGCCTGTGAACTCCCCGGTATGTGCCGAGAGGAAATCATTACCACCTACGGGCCAAAGGTCAGGATAATAGTTGTCGCCTGTGTTGCTGAACGAACTATGGTTGGGGAGCGACTTCTGGTAGATATAGTTCAGTCGCAGATTGACAGAGGCGAGGTCATAATATACCTGCTCTGGGCCGTAGCTTCCATAAGGACGCTTGTCTGCAAGGAAATCATCGCTACAGCTTACGGCAGATAACGCCATGGCCGCTGCAAATGACAATGCATATATATTTGTTTTCATAACTTTTCTGCTATGTGGTTAGTATTGTGGGGTCTCTTGTTAGATGTAATGAGCTAATCTGTGTAACCTGCTTAGAACGTCACGTTCACGCCCATTGTAATCTTTCGGCATGAAGGATAGTTGCCATAGTTGCCGGCAAACTCGTTCCATGCTCCCTTTGGTATAGGGTTATAGAAGCTGAAGGCATTCTGTACCGTGACATTGAAGCGCACGCTTGATAGCCCGGCCATACGCACCCACTTCTTAGGCATTGTCCATGCGAGGGTGATATTGCGCAGCTCGACGCTTGTGCCTGATATTCTCCAGAATGTTGATGCCTGGCTGTTTATCTTTGAGTATCTGATGTTCGGTAGCCATCCGTCAGTATTTGCCCATACGAGCTGGTTGCCATCGGCGTCATAATAGTCCTCATAGACAAACATGTCGCCCCACATGGCGTTGATGTTCGTTGTCTGGAGATTGTCGAATCCCTCTCCGCGAAGCGAGCTTGGCACGAGGCTATATGAGCCCCACTGTGCCTGAAGGGTGGCATTGACAGAGAAGTCCTTCCATACGAAGTTGATATTGGCATTGGCAGAGTAAGGATTGTTTGAGCGCTTGGATATCTGCACAGCGTCGTCCCTTGAGTTGATGACACCATCAGGGGCGGTATAGTTGCCGTCATCATCCTTAGCGCCACGTATGTCCTCATATATAAGCATACCGGGCTGCACCTGTGCCTTTGTGAGTCCGAGATAGTTCGTGATGTTATACTTCTGGAAGTACTCGTCAATCTCCTGGTATGAGCGGAACATGCCTATGCATGACAGTCCCCACAGGCCACGGTCAGTGCGCTCGCCGACAACCTTGTCTGTGAAGTACGGGTCTTTAACCTCGAACATCTTCTTCACCTTGTTGTCATCGTATGCGATGCCGGCTTTCACTGACAGGTACATATCCTTAGAGAACCTCTGTCTCCATCCCGCCTGCAACTCTGCGCCCCACATGTCCATGGCACCATAGTTCTCCGGAGCGGGATAGATGCCCACAGTGCCCGGGAGAATGGCTGTCGAAGGATAGTCGAACATGTCACGGCCCATGTCATAATAGGCATCGAAGACGAGCGACAGCCTGCTGTCAAGGGCACGGACATCGACACCAAAGTTTATCTTATAGTTTGTGTCCCAATGGAGGTCAGGGTTTGTTCCCGATTTCTCAGGCAGGGCGAAGGCACGGCCTGACTCTATCTGGTTGTTTGTGCCGAAGATAACGGAGCGGTTCTGGTTATAGCTGTAGAGCTGCAGCCAGCGCCAGGCAGTCACATTGTCACGGCCCATGACACCGAACGAGGCACGGAACTTGAGGAAATTGACGAGCTTCTCGTTATTGAACCATGGCTCCTCGCTCATAACCCATCCGGCTGAGAATCCAGGGAATGTGCCCCAGTAATTCTCAGGCGCGAACTTGGTGCTCGCCTGTGAGCGCATGAGGAACTGGAAGAGGTATTTGCTCTTGTACGCATAGTTGGCGCGTACGATATATGCGAGCGAGCCTCCCTCATTGCGCGACCATTCAGATGTTATCTCGGCGTCATTGTCAAGAGAGTTTGAGCTGCCGTCAGTGAATGCGAGTGGATGAGTTCCCTTGCCATAGAGATTCTCGCTCCAGTTCTCGCCACGCTCTATGCCGAATGACGCGCTTACGTCATGGTCGCCGAAGCGGCGTGTGTAGTTGAGGAGGAAGTTCACCTGATAGCTCTGGCTGGTGTCCATAGTGCGCTGGAGGTATGACTTCTGCCCGCTGTTCAAGACACGTGGCTCAAAGTTCTCAAAGTCAACATAGCGGTAACCGTTAAGGTCGGTCTCGTTCTCGATGATGGCAGTAGGGTCAACGACATAGAGGTGATGGCCTGAGCCGCCACGGTTCTTGACACGATAGACAGTGTTCTCCATCTTTATCGCGTTTACCTTGCTGTTGCTGACATTGCGTGAGTAGGTCAGTTTGGCTGTCAAGCCCTGCAATGGCTTGAACCAAGAGAAATCGTGCGTGATGCTGCCCTGTATGCTCATGGAGTTGGATGTTGTCTCCTTATTGTTGCGGGTCTTGAGCATAGAGCTGTAGTTGTAGTAGTTGTCAAACGACGGGTCGTTCTCCATCCCAGAGTTGTAGATGGAATATCCGTTTATCTCATCCGGCACATAGGTCGGGTTCTTGAGCATATACCGGTAGTCCTCCTCTGAGCTTGACGCTGCCATGTGCTGGTTGCGCGAGAGGTTGTCGCCAGATACAGAGAGTGTGGCCTTAAAGTATTTTGATATGTTGGCATTGATGCCGGCACGGTAGTTCCAGCGGTCATAGTCGAGTTTGCCTATGTTACCGTCCTGTGTCTGGTATGAGACACCCGCGAAGTATGTGGCGCGGTCAGTGCCACCATTTATGTTTATGCTGTGGCGCTGTGTTGTCGCTGTCTTCCAGTATTTGTCGAGGAGGTTATAGTTGGTGTTTCTCAACGCCTCTATCTCGTCAGCCTGGAAATATCCGAGCAGCGGGTCTATATTCTCATTCTTGCCTGTCTTGGCATACTGTGCGGCGTTATAGATGCGCGCATAGTCATATCCTGAGAGCATGTCGGCATGCTTTATGGCGTCTGATATACCCATCTGGAACTGGTAAGATATCTTCGGTGTCCCGGCCTTTCCACGCTTTGTCTTCACGAGAATTACGCCGTATGCGCCGTACGCTCCATAGACAGCGGCCTCTGAGTCTTTAAGTATGGAGATGCTCTCCACCTCGTCGATGTCGAGGTTGTTGAATTCCTCCTCGGTTGTGATGAAGTCGTCAATGACATATAGCGGTGTCGCCGTGGCGTCACCTCCGATAGGATTGCCGCCCTGGTCAGTTCCTGTAGGTACCATCGAGACGGCGTCTTTGGCCTGGCGTATGGTGATGGTGGCTGTCTCGCCCGGGCGTCCTGTGCTTGGCAGGTCAACATGTATTGACGGCGACATGCCGGCAAGAGCCTCTGAGAGAGAGGTGACATTGAGGTCCTTCAGTTCCTCCGGGTTAATCACCTCTACCGCACCCGTGACGTTCTTCTGCTTCATGGAGCCGTAACCGACGACAACAACCTCCTCCAGTCCGCTGTTGTCCTCTTTCAGCTGTATTGTCTGCTTGTCAACGGGAGTCACGACACGTGTCTCATATCCTATGTATGAGACCCTTATCTTTGCCTTGGCGGGCACGCTGATCTTAAACTTGCCGTTAATATCAGTCACCACGCCGTTCTTCTTATCTGCTGTGGACACTACGGTGGCGCCTATGACAGGATTGCCACTCTCATCGACCACCGTTCCGGTAACCACCTGCTGTGACATGGCCGCCATAGATATAATGAGCATGGCCATGAGTGCAAGCGTCTTCTTTATATATTGGTTCATAGTTAGGTTTATAGTTTAGGTGGGGCTTATCTGAGCCAACGCGGGTCGCCTCCGTTATTATATACTATCTCTTTCTCTCCCGGGGTGAAGTCAACGCCTCCGTTCTCGGCCTCAAGGTCAAGCTCGCGTGTCAGCGACGCGGCAGGGAACTGCGGGTCGTAGAGCGACGCGAAAGGCGCGCCGGACGTGTCCTTGCGTGTATAGTCGCTGTCGTTCGCGTCCTTCGGATTGTAGAAGAAGTTGAACTTCATGGTGAAGTTGCCGCCCTTCTCGGCTATGCGTCTGAAAGGCTGGAAGAGGTCATAGAATATCGAATGGTCAAAGCGGCAGTAGAATCCTGTGCCGTTGACGTTGTTCGCCCATTTCTGTCCGGTCATGGCCTTGCACAGCGTGACGTTTGACATGGTGAAGTACCAGCTGCCCATCTCTGACGAAGTGTTGCCGAAGACCTTCTGCGGATTGGCATTCGACTGGTTGCAGAAGCGCAGGAAATAAGCCTTCGCGTTGTCCTCCACATTATATATGGTAGAGTTCTTTATGCTGATATCCTTAATGAGGCGGCCTTTCTTCTCGAAGCTGATGAACGATGTGGTGCCTGTGTTCCTCATCTGTATGATACAGTTGTTGACAGTGAGGTTCCACCATGCGCACTCATACGTTGAGCCGTCATGCACAAGTGCGTTCGGCAGGTTCTTCACCCAGACGTCCGACAAGTATATAGGGTCCTGTATGATGTATATGCCTTTGATCAGGCTTCCGCTTCTCATATATCCGAGGTTCTCGCTCTTGATTGAGTCAGGCAGGTTGTTCTCTGACATATTGACGAGCCCGGCGGCGGTGCTGTTGGTCATGTCTATGCGCAGGAACTTCATCTTCAGGCCTGAGTGGGTCAGGAACTTGGCGCCACCCTGCATGTCGATGAATGCCGGATGCACCTTGTTGCCTCTCAGCGTCATGTTCAGATAGCGGAAGTCTATGTCGCCTGTCATCGTGTAATGTCCTCCCGGCGCAAGGTCGATAGCCACCTCTCCACCTACCGAGTCGATAGGATTGTCGAGCAGATACTGGTAGATGTCGCTGCCGTCAGGGATGGCGGCCACAGAGGGGACGAGTGTCGAGAAGATGGTGTCTTTCTGCTCTCCGTCGCGGTTGTCACGTGCCTTGTCGCCAATGACGCGGAACTCGAACGAGTATTTCGAGTCCTCGGCGATGGTGGCTGTCATAGAGCATCCGTCGATGATTTTCTTGTCATAGTCATCGACGACAATAGGTGTCTCAGGGTCGTCAATGTTCTTCATTGTCACCTCATAGCCTTTCGCTCCGAGCACGAGGGGCCATGATATTGTGGCCTCTGTCCCGTCTGTGTTGACCTTGAACGTCAGCGAGTCAGGTGTGACAAGTGTCTGGTTCCTCACTCCGACATCGAATCCATTAGGCGAGTCGTACCCGTCGGCACAACTGCTGCACATCATCACACCGGTAATGGCGACCGATGCGAGGCCGAGCACATTGAGCAAGCTCGACGGCCGGGGCGAAGATGAGGAAGACCGGAGGTCTGCCTGCGTCATACCACAGGGTGCATTAGCTTTTCTCTTTCTCATTGTTTTGCTTTTAGTTAGGTTTTATGGTTATTCAGGTTTTGCTGCCGCTTAATGGCCGGGGTATTAGATTCGGGGCTTTCTTGTTATGTTGCGATGCAAAGTTACAGCATAAGAAGCTAAGAAAGGTGTAAAAATAGACAAAAACAGAGGACAAATCGTTAATTATAGTATGATATACAACATTTTTAAGTTTCTATTGCTAAATATTACACTTTTACCAACAAGATGTGCTGAATATGAAAGAAAAACACTATCTTTGCAGAAGAATAAGGACAAACTAAAGATAAACACCAAGCCCTAACACTCCCCCACCCCCATCCCTCCACACACCACGACACCAGTCCATTAATTACAAACACCACAGCCCACCAACCAATGACACCAACCCGCCTGCTCCCCCTGATTCTGCTATTAATAATATGTGGCGACACACACGCCCAGGACACATACCGCATCACCCACTATGATGAGGGCGACGGACTCATGGAGGCGGAGATATTCCAAGGCTACCAGGACAAAGAGGGACTGATATGGTTCGCCTCGCGCGACGGTCTGCTACGCTACGACAGTCACCGTTTCAAGACCTTCAAGGCTTATCCCGGCGACGACTGCCCACTGATGTCAAACCATATAGGACGCTTCGAGGACCACGGAGACAAAATCCTATGCCTGTCACAAGACAAGGCATACCTCTTCGACAAGCGCACAGGGAAGTTCACACAGACAAAGGACACACTCCGCAGCCAGAGCCGCGACACGGCATACGGCCGCATAACAGAGAAGATAAAGTCCATGCCAGAGTTCCACGGCACGGACAAGCTGAAGGTGAGGCTTATCGACAGGCAGGGAGGCGTGTGGATAAGGTCGAACCGCGGGCTCGAGCGCATAGAGCTCGTCATGAGGAAACCCGCACCCATGAAGACCGGCAGCGAGCCGGAAGAGGAGGTCCGCGCGCTGATGAAGAGCAGGAACGGCGACCGCTGGATAGCCGACAAGAACGGATATATCAAGATATACGACCGCCGGGGCACACTAAGCTACATCACGCCTGACGGCACACGGACAGCCGCACGGCGGCCTTTCGGCGTCAGGGCCTACTGTATATACGAGGACAGCCGTGGCAGGGTATGGATAGGATGCAAGCCCGGCGGGCTCATACTCCTGGAGCGCAACGGCGAGAGATACAGCGTGAGACGGTTCCGTGAGGACAAGACAAGATACTCAATATGCGGCGACGGCATCTACGACATCGCTGAGGACAGCCGCCACAGGCTGTGGATAGCCACATACGGCGGAGGCCTTAACATGGTCGAAACGAGGGGCGACGGCGAGATACGCTTCCTCAACAGGCGCAACGCCATGGCCTCATACCCCGCCGAGGCCATGTACAGCCGCGGCATAGCCATACGCCACGACGGCATACTGGTGGCCGCGACAAACGAGGGGTTGCTGACGGCAAGAGTGGCGGGCGACGTGTCGAGGATGAGGTTCCGCATGAACAGACGCAGGCTAAACGACGCGTCATCGCTCCCGACAGACTATCTCAACGATGTCATAGAGACAAAGAGCGGGCTCACCGTCATAACGACCAACGGCGGAGGCATATGCTACACCAGCGCCCAAGGCGACGCCCTGCTGAGAGGCAACATCCGCTTCACGACATACAACTCACAGGGCAACACAGCCACAGATGTCTTCCTCACACTGACAGAAGACCATGACGGCAACGTGTGGGCCGTAGGCAAGACATCGCTGACAAAGATACAGCGGGGCGGAGAGAAGGTGGAGAACTTCATGAAAGGCCATTTTGACGGCACATTCATGTTCAGCGAGGCCACGCCCGTATGCGCAGACGACGGCACCATGACCCTCGGCACGACGCAGGGCCACCTCACCCTCGACACGCGGAAGATGGGGAAAAGCGCCTTCGTGCCCAGCATAAAGATATACACGGCCGACACCATACGCCTCTCGCCAGAGGAGAAAAGCGTCATGGTCAGCTTCTCGGCGATAGACTACGGCCGACATGAGCCGATAACATACGCATACATCATGGAGGGGATAGACCAGGAATGGCAGTACACCCGCGACAACCATATATACTATGGCAGCCTGCCAGGCGGCACATACCGGCTTAGAGTACGCTCGACAAACAGCGACGGCGTGTGGACAGACAACGAGAAGAGCGTCCTCGTCATACGCCGGCCGGCATTCAACGAGACACGCGCGGCATGGATGCTCTACGGCATACTGCTCATCATCTCCGCCACCGTAATCTACCACACACTAATATACATACGCAAGCTCAGGCGCGAGATGACCAGCTACCAGCTGAAAGCCTCTGAGCAGATAGAATACATGGCGAGCCGCATACGCGAGCTGACAAGCCACCCCTCGCCCGACGCCGCAACAGCCGACGACAGCCCCGACACTCACAGCGACGAGGACTTCACGGCAAAGGCAAAGGCTTACGTGCGCGGACATATTGCCGACAGCGACATCACGGTAGAGACATTCGCCCAGCACATGAACATGTCAAAATCACTGCTATATCTGAAATGCAAGAAACATCTCGACCAGACACCAAGCAACTACATACAGAACACAAGGATGAGCCTTGCCGCACAGCTGCTGAAAAGCTGCAACGGAAGCCCGAACATATCAGACATAGCCTACAGATGCGGATTCTCTGACCCGAAATACTTCAGCCGTTGCTTCAAGAAATGCACAGGCGCCACGCCCTCTGACTATGCTGCACAATCACACGCCGCCGACAAGAAAGCTCCCGCCACAGCCCCTGACGGCCATGACACATCTGTCGAGGACGGCAAATGACACACTCGCCAACCATCACACCGCCCCATTACGTGAGACCGACCGGGGAGAGAACACAAAAAGCAAACAGATACAGCCAATAGCCCCACCTCAACATTAAGAATCCATGAAATATAAAGATCTCATCAAATTAACCAACCAACTTGGCTTCTTCTTGTTCACTGTTTGTTATATGTTCTTGCCGAGCAAGCTATTTATCGCCTGCCTCGCATTTTTCCTGCTCATACATACAGGATACTGGATATACCTCCTGACCGTTTACCCTAAAGAAAGAAAAACATCTGTATTTATAATATTGGGACTGGACATTTCTATTCTGGCAGTGATTGCACACAGCTATAGATGACATCCCCAAGCCCAGCACATCCCACCACCCCATGACATACCGTCCTACCCCTGACGGCGCGCATGGTCATGAAAACAGCCATGAGGTGACATGCCAAAGAGACAAACATCGCTGTCTCAAGCACAACCTGCATCCCATAACATAACCCATCCTGCATCAGAAGACATAGTCTTATGGTGCAGGATATTATGTTTTAGGATATCAACACTCAGCAATCATATTGTAAAGACTCAGTAATTACCATTTAATTACTCAGTCTTCACAGTGTAAAGACTGAGTAATCACAGCCTCATACAGCACAAATGGGCACATAAGCAGTACAGGACGACACCGCAGGCCATAGTCTATGGGCATACGGCACGGCCCAGGGTGACGAGCCAGACAGCAGGAGGTATATATAATAATACTGAAGGTATATATAATAAGGAGTTTCAAGTTTCTCAGGTAACCAATAAAGTTGGCTATCAGGCGATTAATAAGTGGAAACTACAAAGATTATGTCACGACCAGCCTGGAAGGCTGTACTAAGCGAAGCGTTTGTAACCGGGGACGATGTCCCCGGTATGTCGATGCTAAATGGCTGCCTGGAAGGCAGTACCTCGTCCTCAGTGAAGATACAGCATAGTACTGTATTCCAGACAGCTGCCCTGTTCTTTGTAACCCGGGACTGCGTCCCGGGCTACGATCGCTTCGCTTAGTGCAGCCTTCCAGGCTGGTCATTGCAAACATAATCTTTTGCTTGCGAAAGTTGAATAAGGAGTAGAGAGCGGGAAAGCCATTGTGCGACCGACAGCAAGCGGACGGGCACAGAAGTAGCGACTGTTCAGAGCGTAATGCTACTATATTCGCCCAACTGTTACGTCTCTTACGGCCAAAAACGTTAATTAAATATAAATATTAAGTGTCCGCGAGGCTCAGTGACACGGTTATTATATAAAAATGTATAACTTTGCAGTCCGATTATGTCCGGGGGTGAACTTAGAGCCCCCAAGTGTCGTGGTGTTAATAGCTCTGCCCTTGGCCGAGCAGAGCGGTTAGTGAATCCACGCACAAAGCAAAGAAATGTTTTTTAGTAGTAAAATTAATCGTAGAAATGAACACTTTAAGTTACAAGACTATTTCCGCAAACAAGGAGACAGCCAACAAGGAGTGGGTCGTTGTTGACGCTACAGACCAGGTAGTAGGACGCCTCGCATCAAAAGTGGCAAAGCTTATCCGCGGAAAGTACAAGCCAAACTTCACTCCACACGTAGATTGTGGTGACAACGTAATCATCATCAATGCCGCAAAGGTAGTCTTCACAGGCAAGAAGGAGACTGACAAGGTTTACACACGCTACACTGGCTATCCAGGCGGTCAGCGTTTCACTACTCCTGCCCAGCTCCGCACACGTAAGGACGGTATCGACAAGATGCTCCGTCACGCTGTGAAGGGTATGCTCCCAAAAGGCCCTCTCGGCCGCTCTCTCCTCAGCAACCTTTATATATATGAGGGAACAGAGCACAAGCATCAGGCCCAGCAGCCAAAGGCTATCGATATTAACCAGTACAAATAATTAGCAGCAGAAGATGGAACAGATTAATGCAATCGGTCGCCGCAAGAGCTCTGTAGCTCGCGTTTACCTCACTGAGGGCACCGGAAAGATCACAATCAACAAGAAGGACTTAACACAGTATTTCCCATCAGCTATCCTGCAGTATGTGGTTAAGCAGCCACTCGAGCTTCTTGAGGTAGCTGGAAAATACGACATCAAGGCAAACCTCGACGGTGGTGGCTTCACAGGCCAGAGCCAGGCTCTCCGCCTCGCCATAGCACGCGCCCTCGTAAAGGTCAACGCTGACGACAAGAAGGCTCTCCGCCAGGCCGGATTCATCACACGTGACGCACGCGTCGTTGAGCGTAAGAAGCCAGGACAGCCAAAGGCACGCCGCCGCTTCCAGTTCTCTAAGCGTTAAACAGGAGAACAGACATCGTTTAGCATCTAAACCGACGGGACCCGTAAGGCTACCCGTATGGCTGATTCTAACCGCAAGAATTAAAAAAGAATGTAAACTATGTTGCTGACGTCGTGTACGACGGCAACGAAACAAAAAGAAACAAGACAATGTCAAGAACAAACTTTGACCAGCTCCTCAAGGCAGGTTGCCACTTCGGCCACCTCCGCCGCAAGTGGAATCCAGCTATGGCTCCTTACATCTTCATGGAGCGCAATGGCATACATATCATCGACCTGCACAAGACTGTCGCCATGACCGACCAGGCCGCCGACGCACTCAAGCAGATCGCAAAGTCAGGAAAGAAGATCCTGTTCGTCGCTACTAAAAAACAAGCTAAGGACATCATTGCCGAGAAGGCAGCAAGCGTAAACATGCCATACGTTAACGAGCGTTGGGCTGGTGGTATGCTCACCAACTTCCCTACAATACGTAAGGCCATCAAGAAAATGACGAACATCGACAAGCTCATGGCTGACGGCACATTCTCTAACCTCTCTAAGCGCGAGCTCCTCCAGATCTCACGCCAGCGTGCCAAGCTTGAGAAGAACCTCGGCTCTATCGCCGACCTGACCCGTCTGCCATCAGCGCTCTTCGTTGTTGACGTGCTCAAGGAGCACATCGCCATAGCTGAGGCAAAGCGTCTTGGAATACCTGTATTCGCCATCTGCGATACAAACTCCAACCCTAACAAGATTGACTTCCCTATCCCTGCCAACGACGACGCCAAGGACTCTGTCGATGCAATACTCTCCGCTTGCTGTGCAGCAATAGCTGAGGGTCTCGAGGAGCGCAAGGCTGAGAAGGCCGACGAGAAGGCCGCTGCCGAGCAGGCTGAGGAAGCAGCTGAGGGAAAGAAGCGCGCTCCACGCCGTGCACGCAAGGAAGAGGCTGCCGAGGAGACAGCTGAGTAAGACTCTCCAAGCCTTATACATCTTATAAGGCGAGAGGGCTTATACAACAAACAGGGAAGAGCTAAGAATTAAGAGATACACTATGGGATGACAACATGACGCTGAGTCATATACCCAATAATCGTTCACATGACATATTGGACAATCTCAATTCTTAACTCTTCTTGTTTTTCCACCCCACAAAGACATCAACATTATAAACCCACACATCCCCGGGACGGCAGCATGACAGCAGCCCATAGAGACAGCAGGCACGCCGCATCAGGGGATTAAACAAAAACGAATATACACAATGGCTGTATCAATGGAAGACATCAAGAAGCTCCGCGCCATGACAGGTGCCGGCCTCGCAGATGTCAAGAAGGCTCTCACAGAGGCTGAGGGCGATATGGACAAGGCAAAGGAAATCCTACGCCAGAAGGGTCAGGCTATCGCCGCAAAGCGTGCCGACCGTGAGACATCTAACGGATGCGTGCTCGCTAAGGTAAGCTCAGACTTCGCCGCTATCATAGCCCTGAAGTGTGAGACAGACTTCGTGGCTAACGGAGCTGACTACATCAAGCTGACACAGGACATCATCGACGCTGCTGTGGCAGCAAAGGCAAAGTCAGTAGAGGAAGTGAACAACCTCACTCTCGCTAACGGCCAGAAAGTGGCCGACGCTGTCATAGAGCGCTCAGGCGTGACAGGCGAGAAGATGGAGCTTGACGGATACAACTATCTTGAGGGCGAGAACATCGAGGCATACAACCACATGAACCGTAACGGCCTCTGCACCCTCGTACAGACAAACAAGCCGGCAGCAGAGCAGGCTCACGCCATCTGTATGCAGGTGGCAGCCATGAAGCCTATCGCTCTCGACGAGAAGTCTGTGCCACAGGCTGTTGTTGACGAGGAGTATAACGTGGCTGTAGAGAAGTCTAAGCAGGAGCAGATACAGAAGGCTGTAGAGGCCGCGCTCAAGAAGGCTGGCATCAACCCAGCACACGTTGACAGCGAGGACCACATGGAGTCGAACATGACAAAGGGCTGGATAACAGCTGAGGATGTGGCCAAGGCTAAGGAGATCATCGCCACTGTATCGGCCGAGAAGGCTGCAAGCCTCAACATGAACATGATCGAGAACATCGCCAAAGGCCGTGTCAACAAGTTCTACAAGGAGTCTTGCCTCCTCAACCAGGAGTTCATCCAGGATGCCAAGATGACTGTAAAGCAGTATCTCCAGTCTGCCGATAAGGACCTCACCGTTGTCGCTTTCAAGCGCTTCACTCTCCAGGCAGACTAATAGGATATACATCATAAACATTCAGATAACAAGAAAGCGCCAGAGACTATATACAGTTCACTGGCGCTTCTTGTTTTTCCGGATGTCACTCTGACTTATCCTCACGCTCTGTCACACATGCACGGCTGTGGCGGCCAGCAGCCGTGACAGCCACGGCAGCAAGCATCCCACGACACGGCTGTTAGGAGCCTCTGCCGGGAGAGAATCAGACACAAGGAATCTGTTAACACATCATAAATATAACAAAATGAAGATTTTTGCCGTGGGAATGAATTACCCACAACACAATAAAGAGGTAGAAACTACGTTATTGCAAAAGACAGCCTCTGCCGACTCCTCGCGCCCCCCGATAATCTTCACCAAGGCAGACTCGGCCCTGCTGAAGGACCACAAGCCGTTCTTCCTGCCCGACTTCATGGGACAGATAGACTATGAGACAGAGCTTGTCGTAAGGATATGCCGCCTCGGGAAGTCCATCCCAGAGCAGTTTGCCCACAGATATTACGACGCTGTCACCGTGGGTATAGACTTCACCGCACGTGACATGCAGCGCGAGCTGCGCGCCGACGGTATGCCATGGGAGATAGCAAAGGGTTTCGACGGCTCGGCCGTCATAGGCGAGTGGATAGACAAGAGCCTCCTGCCTCCTATACAGGCCATACACTTCTCTGCCGACATAAACGGCCGGACAGTACAGGAGGGATGCTCGTCAGAGATGATACACAGCGTTGACCGCCTCATAAGCTACATCTCACAATACTTCACGCTGAAGACAGGCGACATACTTTACACCGGCACCCCGGTGGGCGTGGGGCCAGTAAGCATCAACGACCATATCACAGGATATATGGAGGGGCGCAAGGTGCTTGAGTTTGATGTCAAGTGACAGGCGGCCTATGGCCTCACGATATGGAGCCTATGACCACGCCAGACAATAAGGACAACACTGCATGGAACACACTCCATGCTTCACATATAGGAAATAATGCGGAGAACGAGACATAACATCATGATGATTCTGTTGCTCCTCATAGCCTCTGACGCTATGGGACAACGCTTCATAAACCTCACAGCCGACGAAGTCACGATAGACTCCGTCATGCCCGTTGTCAGTTATGCGCTCCCTCTCCCCGCCGCTTATAACGACTCTATATACACAGCCGAGATACTCTACCCCGAGTTTCTCGACATGAGCGACGACGACATAACGCGCTATAACCGCCTCGCCTCGCGCGACGGTCTCCCGCTCCTCACGCCCGCAGACGGTGCCGTCGCCGTCCCTGCCCTGCCCACGATACGCCAGGACATAGTCGTGTCGCGGAAGCGGCCCGTAATGCTCTTTACGCTTACTCCTGTCGCATACTGCGAGGGGCGTTACCGTTTCCTCGTCAGCTTCATGCTGAAGATATCCTCACGGGCTAAGGACACAGCCACCCGCTCGAAGGCATTGAGGGCGGCGGACATCATCCCGGCAAGCGGCGCGGACATGTCCTCACGCTATGCCGCCCACTCTGTCCTCTCGTCAGGCCAGTGGGCAAAAATACGTGTCTCAGAGACCGGGTTCTACGAGCTGACAGCAGATGTTGTGCGCAAGGCGGGCTTCAAGGACATCGAGAAGGTCCATATATACGGCTATGGGGGCAATCTCGTGCCAGAGGTGCTTACCCCAGAGTATCTCTCAACCCATGACGACCTCTCCCCGACACCCGTGGCCATCGTCAACGGGAAGCGCATCTTCTATGCCCGCGGACCTGTCTCATGGAGCCAGCGCGGCATGTCATCACGCACACGCAACCCTTATTCTGACTACGGATACTACTTCATAACAGAGCGTGAGACACCTCAGGACACTGTCACGGCCGATGTCTTGAAAGACGAGTGGAGGGCCGACTGCTCACGACACTACAGCCTCTATGAGAAAGATGCCTACGCATGGTATCACGGAGGACGCAATCTCGTGGAGAAGACAGAGATAAGCTCGACAGCGACAACGACTCCCGAAGGCACTACAACCATACCCCGCACCATATCAATCGCCCTGCCCGACCATGCCGACCCGTCAGCCGGAGGGACACTGACGGTGGTTGTCAGCAGCTCCACGACATCAGGCTACAGCGTAGAGCTTAACGACTCGCTCCTCGGCTCGGGGTCATGCACATTCACCGACCCCGACCACGACAAGGCTCTCTTCGCCAGCTCGACATTCACCGTAGATAACCTCAAGGCGGCGAACACCGTCAAGGTGAGATGCACTTACGGAGGCCCGCTGCGCCTTGACTATGTAATGATATACGCGAACAAGGCGGCTGACGACATCGGCCTTGACACACTCAGCCTCAAGCCAGCAGAATATGTCCACAACATCACCACACAGGACCATCATGCTGACGACGCCGTCGATCTCACCATACTCATCCCCACCTCGCAGAAACTTCTCGAACAGGCACAGCGTCTGAAGACCCTGCACGAGGAGAAGGACGGCATGACAGTGCGCATAGTGCCTGCCGACGAGCTTTACAACGAGTTCTCGAGCGGCACCCCAGATGTCTCCGCCTACCGACGCTATATGAAGATGCTATACGACCGCGCCCCTGACGAGGCGTCACAGCCCAAGTATCTGCTGCTCTTCGGCGACGGGGTATGGGACAACAGGCTCCTTACCGACGGCTGCCGCAACCTGTCGGCCGACGACATGCTGCTATGCTTTGAGAGCGAGAACTCAGGCAGCGAGGTCCACTGTTATGTCTCTGACGACTTCATCGGTATGCTCGACGACAACGAGTCGCTCTATACAGGTGTGCTATACCTCGGCACTCCAGACATCGGCATAGGCCGTCTGCCTGTCACATCGCCAGAGACAGCCAAGGCTGTCGTCAACAAGATTGTGGCATACAGGGAGAACAAGAACGTCGGGACATGGCAGAACACGCTCTGCTTCATGGGCGACGACGGCAACTATAACCTCCACATGGAAGATGCCGACCAGATAGCAGAGGAGACACAGGCCAACTATCCAGGCTACAACATCCGCAAAGTCATGTGGGACATGTATAAGCGTAACGAGACCTCTGTCGGCAACAGATACCCTGAGTGTGAGACCATCATCAAGACACAGCAGCAGAATGGCGCGCTCATCATGAACTATGCCGGCCACGGCGCTGCCGACGCCATATCACATGAGTATGTCCTCACGCTGAACGATTTTGACGCCTTCACCAACACCAACCTCCCGTTGTGGGTCACAGCGTCATGCGACACCGGCCCGTTCGACGGCATATCGGGCACTATCGGCGAGAGTGTCCTGTGCAACCCCGATGGCGGAGGCATAGCGTTCTACGGCACCACACGCACCGTGTATGCCTACTACAACACGATGATGAACTCAGCCTTCACACGCTACGTGCTGTCAAGGATTGGCTCACGGCGTGCCACACTGGGCGACGCCAACCGCCTCGCGAAACAGTATCTCGTCGAGTCGGGGCGTGACAGGACAGACAACAAGCTACAATACTCTCTCCTCGGCGACCCTGCCCTGGCTCTCAACATTCCTCTCATGGGATGTGTCATAGACAGCATCAACGGCATCCCTACATCTGGCGACACACTCCCCGAGGTGCGCGCCAACAGCCGTGTGCGCATAGCAGGCCATATCACCGACGGCGACACAGAGGCGGAGACATTCAACGGCCTGGTGTCTGTCATCGTGAGAGACAACCGTGAGCTGCGCACATGCCTCATGAACGACCCCATGACAGAAGAGGCATTCAAATTCTACGACCGCACGAAGACCCTGTTCTCTGGCACAGACAGTGTCCGCAACGGCCGCTTCGCCATAAACTTTGTAGTCCCCAAAGACATCAACTATTCTGGCGAGCAGGGGCTCATCACGCTTTTCGCATACAACGCCGACGGCAGCGAGACAGCCCATGGCGAGAGCGACCACTTCACCGTCGGCGGCTCAGAGGAGATTTTCAACGATTCCATAGGCCCGTCAGTCTATTGCTATCTGAACACCCCACAGTTTGTCAATGGCGGCGATGTCAACTCCACTCCATTCTTCGTGGCCGAGATACGCGACGCTGACGGCATCAACGCCTCTGGTGCCGGCATAGGCCATGACATGATGTTATACATTGACAACGATGTTGACCGCCAGTACTCGCTGAACGACAACTTCCAGCATGACTTCGGCTCGTACACCTCCGGCAGCACATACTACAGCATCCCCGAGCTCACTCCTGGGCGCCACCAGCTCCGTTTCCGTGTCTGGGACATCATGAACAACCCCACGACGACGACACTCCAGTTTAATGTCGTCAGCGGTCTCTCACCGTCTATCATAGACATCAACGCCACCAAGAACCCTGCCCGCGAATCGACATCGTTCATAATACAGCATGACCGTCCCGGCTCGGCCGTCAACGCCGTCATCGACATCTTCGACACCAGCGGCCGCCTCATACACTCCATAACGTCCAACTCGCTCTCTGGCAGCTCTACCATGCACATTGACTGGAACCTGCTGACAGCGACGGGAGGCAAGATTCACTCCGGGGTATATCTCTACCGTGTAAGCATCGTGAGCGATGGAAGCCGCCGTGTGTCGAAAGCGAAGAAGATTATCATCCTCTGACATCCATGTCGTCAGCCACACATGGCCACAGCCAACATCATCAGACGAGAAACAAGAAACAAACATTAATAAGCGTGGGACACAGATTCCGGCCCATCCCCACCCGGCCGTTTATCCTGAGAGGCCATTCCATCTCTCCCGCCATAACAACGTTGTCTTCCATTCTATGAAGTACAGATTATCATTCCTACTACTCATCCTGTCCGTCCTGACCGTGTCAGCCCAGGACAAGCAGGATATGTTCAACCCTATCAACGCCAGCGTGACATCCCAGGTCATAGCTCCTGACGCACGTTCAGCCGGTATGGGTGATGTCGGTGTCGCCACCGACCCTGATGTCGCGTCACAATACTGGAACCCCGCGAAATATCCTTTCACCATCTCTCGCGCCGGCGTGTCGCTCAACTACACGCCGTGGCTGCGCCAGCTTGTCAGCGATATGGACCTCGCCTATCTCGCCGGCTACTACCGCATCGGCGACTACTCGGCCGTCTCCGGCTCGCTCCGTTACTTCTCTCTCGGCGAGGTTTACACGTCGAGCGACGAGGCCGGCTCTAACGACATGACCATCAACCCGTACGAGATGTCGCTCGATGTCGCATACTCTATGATGCTCAGCGAGAAGTTCTCCATCGGTGCCGCAGTGCGCTGGATATACTCTGACCTCACGTATGATTATACTGAGGACACCGCCCCAGGCTCTGCCTTTGCCGCCGATATCTCGTGCTACTACCAGAATTATCTCAACATCGGGCAGCGTGAGTGTCAGCTCGGCCTCGGACTGAACATCTCAAACATAGGCTCAAAGATATCATTCGGAGGCTCTACCAACTCTGAGTTCATACCGACGAACATGCGTCTCGGATTCTCCCTCATGGTTCCTATCGACGAGTATAACCGCTTCACGATAGCGGCCGACGCAAACAAGCTCCTCGTCCCTACCTACCCGAAGCAGCTTGAGGGCGAGTCAAGCTCAGAGTATGAGGACCGTGTCCAGAAGGACTATTATGATGTCGGAGCGATATCGGGCATCTTCAAGAGCTTCTCTGACGCCCCCAACGGGTTCAAGGAAGAGCTTCAGGAGATACAGTGGAGTGTCGGCGCGGAGTATGTCTATCACGACCAGTTCTCTGTCCGCGCGGGTTATCACCATGAGGCTGAGAACAAAGGCAACCGCAAGTACTATACCGTCGGTGCCGGTTTCCGCATGAATGTCTTCTCTCTCGATGTCGGTTATGTCATAGCGACCGCCAAGTCAAACCCTCTCGACCAGACGCTGCGTTTCTCCCTGTCGTTCGACATGGATGGCCTCAAAGACCTTTTCCGCCGTCGTTGACAATCCCTCTGACCACCTTTTCTCACACCCCACCCCAATATATGGAAACAATAAGGATAGGTATGGGCTATGATGTCCATAAGCTAGTCGAAGGCCGCCAGCTATGGCTTGGCGGCATACAGATACCCCACACGCTCGGCCTTCTGGGCCATAGCGACGCTGATGTTCTTATCCACGCCATCTGTGACGCCCTCCTCGGGGCCGCCAACATGCGCGATATAGGCTACCACTTCCCCGACACAGCGGCAGAGACCGACGGCATAGACTCTAAGATTCTGCTGCGCAAGACATACGCCATGCTACAAGAGCGGGGCTACCGCCTCGGCAATATCGATGCCACAGTATGCGCCCAGCGCCCTAAGATAAACCCTCATGTCGAGGACATGAGGGCGTGTCTGGCAGAGTGTCTGGACACAGACAAGGACAATATATCTATCAAGGCGACGACGACAGAGCACCTCGGATTCACCGGGCGGGAGGAAGGCATATCGGCCTATGCCGTCGCGCTGATAATGAAATAGGCTTCCATGCTCCGGCCGACACCATCTAAAAATATCGCCGTGGCACAATAAAGGTAAACACAAGGGGGACAGGCCATTGTCACAAAGAGCATCAAGCGCGTGACAATGTCATGTCCCCTTTCATTTCTATTATGCCCGTCAATACCCCGAGCCACACCCACTTGTCAGACCACACAACAACTTATGAGCTATACAAATCCCATCCTTGAGCTTGAGAAGCAGAAGCTTCTTCTACAGAAAGAGTACGAGGCCGAGCGCGAGGCGTTCCGCCATCAGACAGAAGCCCGTGGCATGGGGCGACTGCTGAAGCGTGGAGACGCATGGTGGCCTCTCGCTGTCGGCAAGGCTTACTATAACTCATTGAACCAGTATTGTGTGGAGGTCATGCGGCCGAAAGACGACGATACCGACCATAACTTTGAGTACGGCCGTCCTGTCAGCTTCTTCAAAGCCCAGCAGACTCCGGCAGGTATGTCTGCCATAACCTACCTTAACGACATCAGAGGCTGTAGCGTCTCTTATGTCGATGCTGACCGTATGGTCATCATCATCGGCAGCGAGACGGCAGTCCAGACGTTGCGCCTTGCCGCTACTGACGGTCTTGGCGTGCAGCTGTCATTCGACGAGACGAGCTACCGCATCATGTCCGATGCCCTCAACCGTGTCATCTCTGCCCGTGGCACACGCCTCGCCTATCTGCGCGACCTTTTCTATACCGACCTCCCACTCCAGCGTTTCACCTTCGCCCCCATCTCTGTCCCATGGCTCAACAAAGTCCAGGAGCACGCTGTCAACGAGGTGTTGCGAGCCAAGGATGTGGCCATTGTACACGGCCCTCCCGGCACAGGCAAGACAACCACTCTTGTCGAGGCCATCGTCGAGTGCCTGCGCCGCGAGAATCAGGTCATGGTCTGTGCACAGAGCAATATGGCAGTCGATTGGATATCAGAGAAACTTGTTGACCGTGGAGTGCCTGTCCTGCGTATAGGCAACCCGACACGTGTCAACGACAAGATGCTGTCGTTCACCTATGAGCGCCAGTTTGAGTCCCATCCTGACTATCCCCAGCTGTGGTCGCTACGCAAAGCCATCCGCGAGCTGAGGAGCCACCGCAAGCGTGGCGACCGCTCCATCCATGACAAGCTTGACCGTCTCCGCTCGCGTGCGACAGAGATAGAGATGTCCATCAACCAGCAGCTTTTCGGCGAGGCACGTGTCATCGCCTCCACCCTTGTAGGCTCAGCCAACCGTCTCCTTGACGGCCAGAAGTATGCCACACTATTTATCGACGAGGCCGCCCAGGCACTTGAGGCAGCCTGCTGGATACCCATCCGGCGTGCCACACGTGTTGTCTTTGCGGGCGACCACTGCCAGCTCCCGCCTACAGTGAAGAGCTATGAGGCGCTGCGTGAGGGTCTCGGCGTGACGCTCATGGAGCGCATAGTGAGGCAGAAGCCTGACGCCGTGACACTGCTCACGACACAATACAGGATGAACGACGACATCATGCGCTTCTCCTCTGAGTGGTTCTATCACGGCAAGGTCGAGTCAGCCCCAGAGGTGAGCCACCGCTCCGTGCTCGACTATGACATCCCGATGTTATGGATAGACACCGCCGACATGTCGTGCCGTGAGGAGTTTGTCGGCGAGTCATACGGCCGCATCAACAAGACAGAGGCTCGTCTGACACTCGCCGCCCTCCAGCTTTATTTTGACAAGGTGGGCAGGGAGCGCATCCTCAGTGAGCGTATTGATGTCGGCATAATATCCCCTTATCGTGCCCAGGTGCAGTTTCTGCGCCATCTGATAAAGGCCGACGCATGGTTCAAGCCCTACCGCCATCTCATCAGTGTCAACACCGTCGATGGTTTCCAGGGGCAGGAGCGTGACATCATCCTCATCAGCCTTGTGCGCGCCAATGACGAGGGACAGATAGGTTTCCTGCGCGATTTGCGCCGCATGAATGTCGCCATGACACGTGCCCGCATGAAGCTTATCATCCTTGGCGACTCGCCCACCATGACCCGCCACCCTTTCTACAAACGTCTATATGAATACATTGACACTCTCTGACCTCACGATAGGCTACGACCGTCATACTGTGGCCAGCCATCTCGACGCCACCCTACGCTCCGGCTCTCTGACATGCCTTATAGGGCGTAACGGGACAGGCAAATCGACGCTTCTGCGCACACTGGGCGGTTTCCTCTCTCCCCTTGGCGGACATGTCGCCATTGGCGGCGTGGAGGTCACGTCCATGTCGCGCGGCGAGATGTCGCGGCTTGTCAGCGTCGTGCTGACCCACCGCCCTGATGTCCGCCAGCTCACAGTGGCTGAGGTGGTTGCCTTGGGCCGCACGCCATACACCGGGCTTTGGGGTACACTCTCTCCCGATGACAGGCTCATCGTGGCAGAGAGCATCGAGACAGTGGGCATCACCAGCCTCTCTGAGCGTCACATATGCACACTGTCTGACGGTGAGTGTCAGAAAGTGATGATAGCCAAGGCGCTTGCCCAGCAGACACCTGTGATACTTCTCGACGAGCCGACAGCCTTCTTAGACTATCCCTCGAAGCGTGAGACGATGCTTCTCATGAGGCGCATCGCCGCTTCGGGCAAAGCTGTCCTGCTCTCCACCCATGATATGGAGATGGCATTAAGGCTTGCCGACACGCTGTGGCTGATGACATCATCCCACAACCTGCTATGCGGGACAGCAGCCGCACTACACGAGCAGCTTGCCGCCGAGCACCTGCTGGCAGACTGACCCTCAGGTCAGCTCATTGCGATTCCACACTGAATCACCCGGACTACACTTCCTATATGACAAAAAGCCATCAGGCCGGAGGACACTATCTGCTGTCCTCCGGCCTGATGGTTTTTTGTTGACCGGGTATTATACAATCATTCTCAAATATTATATATCACACTCTCTGGGAAAAGCAAAGGCATTCCCTTCTTCTTGATTTTGAATGAATACGTATCACCATGGCCACTTGGCCGACAAAGCAAAAGGTCAACAGTGATAAGGTTTTGCTCAAGCAGCACATCGAATTGTCCGATATTTGGATTCTTCGTATGTTCTATCTGCTTGTAACGGAAATATTCCTTACCATCCATACACTCACTCTCGACTTCAATCCAGAACGTCTCATGATGTTTGGTCAAAAGGCGTTGATGTAGTTTCATCAGTCTCCATGCAGCAACGTCTTCTTTCTTGCGTCGTTCTGCTTGGATTTCAAGGCATTCCTTTATATGGTTAACATTTAAGAATAGTTTTTGGCTGTTAGGTGGTGAACACTGGACGGTATTCTGGTATGTTTTCTTACCATCGTCAGTCAGATAACCATATTTCCCGACAATATCACGACCAGATTTTAGGACACTTATATCCCAATCAGGAGTCTGAGTGAAGAGAACATTCTTCTTGCTGCTTCTTTTTTCGCGGAAACTCTTCAGCTCGATGCCCTTATGGTCTGGAGTCTTGTCGCTATTCATACTGATTCCGAGGAACGACTCTATGGTTCTTCCTATGCCTGTGTCAGCGGTTACCTCAGATTCAAACCATTGTCCTGTCACAGAACGGAAACGTCCAAGCAACTCTTCTGACACAGAGTTTCCTGCAATGCAGATAGACTTCAACACCTCCTGCATAGGCGTAATTATCGCTGAGTTATAGCATTTCTCAATGTCTATGCGTGTGATGTTTATCGAATATAGCGTCTCGTCAAACCAGAAAAGCACATGGATGTCATTACCTTCTGTATATGAACCAAATCCATATATCCACATGCGAGGATCTCCCTTCTTAGTATTTGGACGGTAGAAAGATGCCTTTGTGATGAATTCTGCCGTTTCTGTCAGGATTGATGCCGTCTTAATTTGCTTGAATTCTTGCCCCTGTGGCTGTTCTTCATAGTTATGAATATCATTTTCAAGAAAATAAGCACGCATAGGAGCCGTTGCGTCAAGTATACCCTTTCCAAGGCCAGTCGGAGTAATCTCTACTTGTGTGAACTTGACGTTATGGTTTATAAGGAACTTTACGTTCCTCTGCTCAAAGGCTGTAAACGGACGCATGTTAACCATACAAACCTCCTTTACTTTATGTGTTCTAACAATGTGTTAGCTATTGCCCTTGCCATCAATGGCGGAACCGCATTTCCGACCAAAGTGTACTGAGGTATCTCCTTCTGGCGGTTATTGCCACCTGTTTGGCGTTTGCCTTGGAATACGAAAGAATCATCAAAGCTTTGCAAACGTGCCATCTCACGAACAGTCATTGGACGGAAGGCGGAATAGTGGATAAAATCGTCAGGCATAGTGCATACAGTAGGACTCTGTCCAAGTGGATTCAGAACCACATAGTTTCGTTTCTGTGACTCCAGACCTTTCTCCTTCAATTCAGCTTTTGCATCCTCATAATCCTTATATTTGGCAATAATCTTCAGACGCTTGCGGACGGTGTCATTCTGCTGGCTTGTCTGATGATTAAAGAGTTCCATATGCTGGTGTTTCTTAGGGTTTGCAAGTTCCTCAGTATTCATAATATAGAAAGGGTCCTCGTCAAATGTGAAGCGATGTCCCAATCTTCCCTTGCGAGACCATTCGGAGAACAGCAAGCCATGTTCATCCGGCTTCCCTTGAATAGCACGAGAAACCTTTGTCTCCTCATACTCAGCAATCTGCTTTGGCTTCTTGTATGTTTTAGCCGTTTCTCCATTGCCGACCATGTTGAGATCCCAAAGAGCTTCATATACTTTTACCTTTTCTTGTTCAGTAACAGTAGAGGGTATATCGCTAATGATTTCCTGATCATTACGACATCCAATAAACACCACACGCTCACGATTCTGTGGAACACCATAATTAGCAGACAACAACACCAACGGCTCTTCAATGTTATAAAGG
>JBJEAW010000023.1:0-6499 GCA_051869435.1 Prevotella sp.
GTGCAGCAGGCTGTCGGAGAGGCTCTCGGCAACTATCTCGAGGAGCATCCTAACGAGGCAAAGGCGATATGCAAGAAGGTCATCCTCGCCGCCACAGCGCGTATCGCGGCACGCAAGGCACGCGAGAGCGTGCAGAGGAAGAACCCTATGACAGGCGGCGGACTGCCAGGAAAGCTTGCCGACTGCTCAAGCCGCGACCCTAAGAAGACAGAGATATTCCTCGTCGAGGGTGACTCGGCCGGAGGCTCTGCCAAGCAGGGACGCGACCGCCACACACAGGCCATACTCCCATTGAGGGGAAAGATACTCAACGTGGAGAAGGTTCAGTGGCACAAGGTGTTCGAGTCAGAGTCAGTGAATATAATACTTCAGGCTATCGGCGTGCGCTTTGGTCTTGACGGTGAGGACTCGAAAGAGGCGAACATCGACAAGCTGCGCTATGACAAGATAATCATCATGACCGATGCTGATGTCGATGGCTCACACATCGACACGCTCATCATGACACTATTCTTCCGCTTCATGCCGAAGGTGATACAGGAGGGACACCTCTACATCGCAACACCACCGCTCTACCTCTGCACATACAAGAACAACAAGCAGTACTGCTATACAGAGGAAGAGAGGCTGCGCTTCATAAACACGTACTGTAACGGCGACGCCGACGACAACAAGCTTCATACACAGCGATACAAAGGTCTTGGCGAGATGAACCCTGAGCAGCTGTGGGACACGACAATGAATCCGGAGACACGTCTGCTGAAGCAGGTGACAATACAGAACGCCGCACGTGCCGACGAGATATTCTCCATGCTTATGGGAGACGATGTCGAGCCACGCCGCCAGTTTATCGAGGCAAACGCCGTGTATGCAAACATCGACGCATAACACACATTTGTCCTCAAAGGGGGATGGAGCACGGGGACTTATGCTCCCCATCCCCACGCACAATGTGATATACAGATATTTCCATAAATAGGTATAAACAAAGATAACAATGGCAAAGAAAGCATTACTCATGATTCTCGACGGATGGGGAATCGGAAAGCACGGCAACGGTGACGTGATCTACAATACGCCGACACCATATCTTGACTATCTCACAGCTGTGTCTGCCCACTCGCAGCTCCAGGCAAGCGGCGAGGATGTCGGTCTGCCTGACGGACAGATGGGCAACTCTGAGGTGGGACACCTCAACATCGGTGCGGGACGCATCGTATATCAGGACCTCGTCAAGATCAACCGCGCCTGCAAGGACGGCTCGATAGCCAAGAACCCACAGGTTGTCGAGGCTTACACATACGCCAAGGAGAACGGCAAGAAGCTCCACCTCATGGGACTGACATCTGACGGTGGAGTGCATTCATCACTCGAGCATCTCTTCAAGCTTATCGAGGTGGGCAAGGAGTTCGGGCTGAAAGACCAGACCTTCATCCACTGCTTCATGGACGGCCGTGACACAGACCCCAAGTCAGGCAAGGGATTCATTGAGCAGTTGGACGCTGTCTGCAAGGCTAATGATGCCAATATCGCCTCTATCGTAGGCCGTTTCTATGCCATGGACCGCGACAAGCGCTGGGAGCGTGTCAAGGAAGCCTATGACCTCATCGTAAAGGCTGAGGGAAAGAAGGCCGACAATATGGTGCAGGCCATGCAGGAAAGCTATGACGAGGGCGTGACAGACGAGTTCATCAAGCCTATCACAAACGCCGCTGTGAACGGTAAGATAGAGGAGGGCGATGTCGTTATCTTCATCAATTTCCGTAACGACCGTGCCAAGGAGCTGACACAGGTGCTCACACAGCAGGACATGACAGAGCAGGGCATGACAACAATCCCTGGCCTCAAATACTACTGCATGACACCATACGACGCGTCGTTCACAGGCGTCGGAATACTCTTCCCTAAGGAGAACGTGATGAACACCCTCGGAGAGTATCTCTCTGCCCAGGGCAAGCGTCAGCTGCATACTGCCGAGACAGAGAAGTATGCACACGTGACATTCTTCTTCAACGGTGGACGTGAGGCTCCATACGAGGGCGAGGACCGCATCCTCGTGGCATCACCAAAGGTGGCCACATACGACCTCAAGCCTGAGATGTCTGCCTACGAGGTGAAGGACAAGCTCTGCGCGGCCATCATGACCGAGCAGTATGACTTCATCGTCGTGAACTTCGCCAACGGTGATATGGTAGGCCACACAGGCGTGTACAACGCTATCGCAAAGGCTGTCCATGCTGTCGATAACTGTGTTGAGGATGTCATCGAGACCGCCAAGGCATGTGGCTACGAGGCTATCATCATAGCCGACCACGGCAATGCTGACAACGCCATCAACGCTGACGGTACACCTAACACAGCCCACTCACTCAATCCGGTGCCGTTCATCTATGTGACAGACAACAACTCTGCCACTGTAAAGGACGGCCGTCTGGCCGATGTCGCTCCTTCTATACTCCATATCATGGGTCTGGAGAAGCCTGCCGACATGACTGGCGAGAACCTCATCGTTGACTAACGGTAACATATCGTGATATATATACAACAATCCCCATCCCTTCATACGTCAGGGGATGGGGATTTCTGTTTTCCACCTTAGTCATGCCATATAATCACCCTGACATTCCTGTCTGAGCCGTTTTGCCCGGCCATACTGCATCACATAACCAACCGAACATACATCTATGGAATCACAACCTGCCGTTCCTGTCCCCTCGCCCGAAGCCCCCAAGCCCGGACATGTGCATATCGAAGAGTCATGGCGTGAGCCTCTCTCGCCGGAGTTCTCCAAGGATTATTTCGCCGAGCTGACACGCTTTGTCCATACGGAATATCGCAATGGTATCTGTTATCCCCCAGGCAAGGAGATATTCAATGCCTTCAACCTCTGCCCCATGGACAAGGTGAAGGTCGTCATCATAGGCCAGGACCCCTATCATGGGCCTGGTCAGGCTGAGGGGTTATGCTTCAGCGTGAAGACAGGCGTCGCTCTGCCGCCGTCGCTCGTGAATATCTTCAAGGAGATAAAGGCCGATACGGGGCGCGTGCCAGACATCATCACCGATGCCAACGGCCGCAAGATGTACGACGGCTCGCTGCGCCGCTGGGCGCGTCAGGGTGTCCTTCTGCTCAATGCCACGCTGACTGTCAGGGAGCATCAGGCAGGCTCTCACCAGCGCAAAGGGTGGGAGACATTCACCGACGCTGTCATAAAGACCGTTTCAGAGCGTTGTCCTCATGTCGTCTTCCTGCTTTGGGGAGGCTATGCCCGCAACAAGAAGACCCTCATCGACCGCCAGAAACACCTCATCCTTGAGAGTGTCCATCCCTCTCCGCTGTCTGCCAACAGGGGCGGATGGTTCGGCAATCATCATTTCTCGCAGTGTAACGCATGGCTCCAAAGCCAGGGCCTGGAGCCGATAGAATGGTGAGGGTAAAGGGTGCGGATAGTATGCAGAAGCATTTCTCCCGCTATTCTATCGGCATTGACCAATTACCGCTTCCGGGCACTCCCATTATAGATTCACACCAATAACACACGTTAAAGTCGCAAGGACAGCCATTCCTGATGGTCTCCTTGCGACTTTAACTTTATCTCCTCCCTTGTTATCTGCTTGGCTGTCAGCCTGCGCCTCCCGCCGTTTTCTCTTCTCGCTGCGTGTCCTTACTCTGCTGACTTATGGGCTTTGTGTCACATGGTCAGCGATGGTTGTGCGCGATTTTGTCATCCGGCTGTTATGCCCTGGCGTTTCAGCTCGTCGGCTACGGTGCACAGCTCGGCATACCATTCCTTGCCGAAACGGCGTATGAGGGGCTCACGCAGGAACTTATAGACCGGCATGTGGAGGGCTTTCCCCTTCTTGCGGCCGTCTATACAGATGTCCCATCTGTGATAGTTCAGGGCTGTCAGACCGTTGGGGAGACTCTTCACACGGATAGGGTAGAGGGCGCAGGATATGGGCTTCACCCATCGTGTCCTGCCGGCACGGTATGCCTTCTCCGTGGCGCAGAGACAGCAGTCCTTCACGGTGCATGGCGTCGCCTTGCCCGTCTGGCTGTCAAAGGTGTCAAGCGTTATGTCGTCATAGTATGTGAAGACACAGTCCTTGCCGTTGACGATGCTTGTCACGAGGTCGCCCTCCTGGTCGGTGTATGCCACGCCCTGCTTGTCTATCACGCCCTGTGCTGAGGCTGAGAGGTCGGGCCATACGGTGTCGAGTACATCCTCAAGATGTCCCACCTCGTCGAGCGTGACGGGCGCCCCGGCGTCTCCTTCTATGCAGCAGCGTCCCTTGCACGCCGTGAGGTCACAGCAGAACTCCTCTGTTATGATGTCCATCGACACCAGTGTGTCTTGTATCTCGATAATCATTCTTGTGTCGGTTAAGGCGGGGCTTATTCCCATCGCCAGTGTTTTCTTTCCTATAGTGCCTCTTTCCCCGGCCGCCCAGAGGGTTTTAGGGTTATGATGCCACGATGTTTTGTGTGTCCTCTGGCGTCGTCTCGTCTTGCTCTATCTTATGCTTCACGCAGAGCATCGTGATGTCGTCGCTCTGCTCCGCGCCCGACGCGAAGTCGTTGACGGTGGCGAGGATATTGGCTGCCAGCATCTGTGCTGTGGTGCATTTGCTCGCGCTCTTCACTGTCTTCAGCGTCAGCTCGTTGCCGAAGATGCGGTGGTGGAAGTTCTCTGCCTCTGTCACGCCGTCGGTATATAGCAGCATGGTGTCGCCGGCAGCGAGTGTTGTCGATTCAGATGTGTAGCAGAAGTCAGGGTCTATGCCGAGCGGAAGGTTTGTCATAGGCTTCAGGAAGTCCACCTCTGTGCCGCGTATCATTATAGGCGGGTTATGCCCGGCGTTACAGTATTCGAGCCTCCATGTCTTCATGTCGAGCACTCCGACAAACAGCGTGCAGAACATATTCTCGTCGTTTCCCTCTGAGAGACCCATGTTTATCGAGTCGCATATCCGTGCGGCGTTTGTCGTGCGGCGGCTGATATTGCGGAAGAGATGTCCTGTGACGGTCATGAGGAGTGCGGCGGGCACGCCTTTGCCCGATACGTCTCCGATGCAGAAGAAGAGGAAGTCGCGTGTCTCTCCGTCGCTTCCCGTCGATTGTCTCACGAAGAAGTCGTAGAGGTCTCCGCCCACGGTCTTGGCCGGCTTGATGAGACCGAAGACGTCGATGTCTTTCCTGTGGGGCGGCTCTTTGGGCAGCATACCCTTCTGTATCTGTGCCGCGATGGATATGTCACGCTCCATGGAGACTTTCTGCTTTGTTGTGTTGCGGAGGTCGAGGATATACTGTTTCAGGGCCTGCTGCATCCTCACGAAGCTGTCTCTCAGCTGTCTTATGTCGGTATGCTGGCGTATCTCGGGCAGTGTGACATCAAAGTTGCCGTGTGATATCTCCTCTGTGGCTATGGCTATTTCCTCTAACGGGTGTAGATACCATCTGAGTGTGAGGATGATGGCGAGAGCCATGAGGATGAAGAGTATGGTCAGCATGAGGTATGTGAAGGCGACGATGATGAGCGTCATATTGCTGCGGTCGTCGTCGGGGACGGTGACGTATATCTTCCATCCTGTGCGCTCTATCTTCTTGTTTGCTGTCGCTCCGCTGTCCGTTATCTTGAATTCAACGCCGTCGCTCGCGGAGGTGTTTATTATGTTCAGCTTTTCCACGGCGAGTGTGTCGGCCTCTTTCGTCTCCAGGGCTGTGTCGGGATGGTATATGTAAGCCCCGTCTCGGGAGACGACGCTGATGACGGTGCGCTCAGAGTTGCGCTCTCTTGTGGCTATGTCTTTCAGCCAGTCGAGTGGGACATCGGCACACAGCACGCCGTATGTCTTGCCGTTCTTTGTGTGCAGGGGTGTCATGAATGTCAGGCATGTCTTGCCTGTGGTGTTGCGGTATGGCTCTGTCCATGTGCTCTCATGGCTTTCCCATACGTGTTTCAGACAGTTCTCTATCTTTGGGTTGATATTGCGGAAGGCGGCGATATAGACGCTGTCGAGGTTGGCTATGGCGCGCACGCTGTCGCATAGCTGCTTGCTGTTTGCTGTTGTCAGCCGTTTTGTCTGTGATGACAGCGCACCGGCCTTGACGGCATTCTCTATGCGCAGCAGGTGGGCATCGACGGCCTGGGCCACGATGGTAGTCATCGTTATGCAGCGGTTGCTGTTGTTCACCATGTTCACCACGTATATTATGCTCTTGGCAAAGCCCCATCCGAGGATGCCGAGCGTGATGAACAGTGTGATGTTTATGCGGAACGACAACGACGATAATAATCTCTTGAAACGTAACATCTGGGTATCTCCTCCTTTGTTTTTGTGCTGTTGTTGTGCAGTGGCATGGCCTGCATGAGTGTGGGGCATGCCGCGGCTTGTTGTTGCAAAGTTAATATTTAGTTTTCATATTCCCAAGCATACACCCGAATTTTTTCGACCTGTACGGTTGAAAACGGGCTGAAAGCCCAACAGCGCATAGCCCA
>JBJEAW010000024.1:0-6365 GCA_051869435.1 Prevotella sp.
GCTGTTGGGCTTTCAGCCCGTGCTTGTTAAGGCTTTCAACCGTACAGGTCGAAATCTTTTTATTGATGTTGTTCCTTGCCTTTACGAATGTCGGCATGGCACAAGTGAGAATCGCCGTCTCTGATATCATTGGGACAAAATGGAAGATTAAAGATTCGCCTACTAATAGAATCTATGAATACACTTCAGAACGCAAACTAAGTTGTGTTGCTGACGGAACTCGGATTCTCCATTCTAAACCATATTATCTGACAGATACTCCTATAACATCATCTGAACGTTCCGCATTCGATTATTCGAAAGTGGGCAAGGGAACAACAGGATGTTATTTAGTGGAAATGAATGAGATGGTGGGTACTACTTATTGCCGTCGTATCCAATATTTTGACAAGGAAGAGGGCATAATGGAAACCAAACTGATAACGGACAGCATTATTAGCTGGGACGATGTGACTGTCTATACCCTCATGAAATAGTGTCAGTAGCTCAGTGGGAGAGATAAGCCCTGCTTGGTTTGACGAACATCCTCTGATGTCAGGCGGGGCTATGATAATCAAAAACTCCATATCTATGCAAACAAAATCTATTCTATTATCAATGTTCCTTGCCATGACGAGCATGTGCATGGCACAGGTGAGAATCTCCACATCTGACTTGAATGGGACGAAATGGAGAGACAAAGTGTCGCCACGAGGCCACTATGGATATAATGAAAGAAGAGAGATCTGGTACGGTGAGAACAGAGATTACGTCTCTTGCTTATATTACCTGACAGACCGCCCAATATATTCATATAAGGCATCGTCGTTCGACAAATCAAAAGTTGGCAAAGGCACGAAAGGACGTTATCTTGTTATCTACAACGAGACGGCGGGCGCTGTGTCTTGTTATTCAATTGAACAGTTTGACAAGACAAAGGGCATCATGACCCAGAAGTGGATAACGAGAGATGCTGTGGGAGAGAAAAGCCACACATATGTTATAATAAGATGATATCCCATCATGTATCATGCTCTCAGCGACCGAACCGTACAATGAGCATTCGAATATGGGTGGAGCATATCTCTATGACGAACATCCCGCCAGCACATCCCATGTTGTGGCTGATAACTCAAAAAAACTACAATGTCTATGCAAGCAAAAACCTTTTTGATGATACTGTTCCTTGCCCTGTCCAATGTCGGCATGGCACAAGTGAGGGTATCGGTGTCAGACCTCATCGGGACAAGATGGAAAGTAAAAGACTCGTCAGGAAAAATGTACAAGACGTACACTTCAGAACGTGTATTGGTGTTTAAGGATGATGTGCCTCGGGTCGTATTCTCTAAACCTTATTATCTTACAGACCGTCTCGTCAAATCAAATGAACGGTCAGCATTCGATTATTCGAAAGTGGGAAAAGGGACAAAAGGCCGCTATTTGGTGACAATAAACGAGAAGAGAGGTTTCACTGATTGTTTTCTTATCAGGCGTTTTGATAAGAAAAAGGGAATAATGGAAATGAAACTGATAACAGACTCGGTATTTATTGGATGGGACCGTGTGACGGTCTGTACCCTCATGAAATAGTGTCAGTGGCTCAGTGGGAGAGATAAGGCCCCGCTTGGCTTGGTGGTGTAAGGTGAGTGCAATAGAGCTTGCTCATATTGCCGAGCCGCAGCCGATATTCAACGAAGTTAAATGCAGCCAGCCTTCGACGAAGTCAAACAAACCTTTCTCCTGTGACAATAATTGAATACAAACCTAACAAAAGGTTTATTATTTGTTTATCGCCTTGAAGAGGATGGCAGCCTTCTGAAAGAAGGTGGTGTAGGGGCTTTCGGCTTGGGGCGTTAAGAGCTTGCTCTTATACGACCCAAGCGGAAGACTGACACCAGGGCTCTGCCCCACATACTCTTCAAGGGGTTTATCCCGGTTTTTGTCATTCGTAACTGACACTGGGTTTTACTGGTATCCCGAAAATCCCGCTCACATAATGTCCGCATATCGGAGTTCCTGTCTGTGTCCGCAACCGTTGCGCTCCCCCCATGGCGTCACTTACAGATTGTGATTTTCCGCTGGTGTCTGCTTACGGTTTTGTTGTTGTAACTTCAATATGGCGGTTTGTGCTGAATGGGGCTGTCAGAGGTATTGTTTGGGTGTGTCATACAGTACGGATGAGGGCGTCATTAGTATTGCTTTCAGTCTGTAAGCCGTCCGTGGCTTTTCTCTATGCTGAATCCATACAGCCCCCCGACGCCATGCGCCTGTGGAGATGCCATCCGTGGCTTCCTTCCTGCCCTGGCCGGCAAGTGTGGCGACGGGCGGGAGGCCGGAAGACATTATGCAGCCTCCGCCCGCCGCCCGGTCATTTCTAATACTCGTATAATGTGACACGCAGAATCTTATAGTCATCGACCGATATGCGCGCGTGGCGTCCCTGATGGCTCTGGTCGCCGTTATGGCGGCGTATATATGTCAGCGTGCCATCGCGGTTGACGCTGACCTCGTCAACCGCTCCGATGCCTTTCCGCTTCCCCTTGAAGCGTCTTGCCGCCGCCTGTGTCTTGCCGCCGCCCTTGTCGGCGAAGCCGTCCTCGCCGAGCACAGCGCGCTCTTCCTGCTCCTTCTCTGTCCTTGCCTTGAAATCAACCACTATGCCGCTTCCGGCTATGACATACTCGCCGGGGGCTGTGCGTATGACTATCGCGCCGCCCTCACGCCATGGAGAGCCGTCTTTTGAGCGGGGGTCCCACGGCAGGGTGAGGTAGTGGCGGCAGGTGAGTATTGTCTGGCCGTCGCCGATGACAGTCTCACGGTCGTCGGCGTCGAGCAGGACGCCACGGACACGGCCTGTGGCGCGGTGAGCCATGAGGAGTGGTGAGAGCTCGCTTATCATGCCGTAGGCGCGCCTTACCTCGCTGATGTCGTTCGGTGAGGCCTGGTCGATGGCGAACGGGGAGAATCCCACCGCCTCATGCTCGCCCATGGTATAGAGGGCCCTGGCCCCGCTGTTCTGACAGCAACGTGACTCGGGTATGAAGAGCGGGTTGTCCTTCATCGCGTACCGCTCTGTCCACTGCTTGAAGCCAGTGTCGTAGATGTCTGGGGCGAGGATGTCGATGTGTGGCGCGGCTATGTGCCATATATCCTTCAGATGGGCCAGCGGGCCGGCCGATGGATATTCTCCCGGGCGGCGTCCGCGGCTGTTCATGGCGGCGTTGACATACATCGGGATGTCGAGCACAGCCTTCGCCTCTACGGCGAGACGCTCCACATAGCGGCCGTACCAGTAGGCCATGAACTGCTCATCGCCGTAGGCGTCATGTGTGAGGACATCGCCCCATGTCTCTCCGCGTCTCGCCCCGAGCGTCTTGAGCATAGCGTCAGGGACAGCGCTGTGGTAGCATCGCTCGGCCATTGTCGAGTGGTCGCGCGCGTCCTCGAGCATTCCTATCTCGTTCTCCACCTGTATCATGATGACAGTATGCTCGTCCTTGTCTATGCCGGCGATATGGCCTATGAGGGCCATGAAGGCGCGGCGGTCGGCCTGGAAGACGCTCTCTGAGAATGCGCTGGCTATCTCGAGGGGCTTGCCGCTGCGTGTCATGGCGCGTGGGAAACGCCGTGTGTCGCGCTTGAACCACAGCGGGGCATAGCACGACATGGAGTTTTTCCATGCCCCGAACCACAGGAATATGACCTTCAGCCCGTTCTCACGGGCGCGCATGATGGTCTCGTCAATGAGCGAGAAGTCATATTCTCCCTCGACAGGCTCGAGGAGGTCCCACTGTGCTGGGACAAGTACGGTGTTCATGCCTGTGGCTCTCATGCGTGGCATTACGGCGGCGATGTCCTCACGGCATGTGGCGGCCGAATTGCTCAGTTCGCCCCCGAGGATGAGCATGGGCTTGCCGTCAATCTCAATATGTGCCCTCGTGCCACGGCTGGCAAGCCTCACCTGGGCGTTCACGGCAAACGGAATGACAGCGAGCAGGGCCGTCAGCAGTAAGATTCTTTTCATAGTATGGAGTTTTTTTCTGATGGGATTATATATTACGACCTATCCCCCACAGCGCGCCGGGGCTGCCTGCTGACAGCGTGGCGCAGGGTGGGGGATAGGGCTATTCTGTGCGTTTCGAGTTGAAGTATCTTATGCATGTGTCACGCCACAGCTCGGCGTTGCGTGTCTGCTCGGCGAGGCGGTCGTCCACCTCCTGCCATCTCTGCTTATCGACAGCATACTGGAGGCCGCGCCATGCGGTGCGGTAGAGATGTGTCATGCGGACACCCTCGTCATATCTGTGGCAGATGTTCTCCCACAGCGTCATGCCGTTGTTCAGCCTGTAATCCCATGGCAGATGGTGGAACCACAGCAGATACTGCTCGGGACATGTCGTCACGTCCTCGTAGAGCTGTGCGTATGGCTGGCGGTACTGTGCTGTCGCGCCCGAGCCGCTCTTCTGTGTGCGGTCGAATCCTATGCCGTCCCTGCCGGCGTTGTGGTAATATACCGGGCACCACTCAAGCGGATACTCGGCCTTGAAACCCTGGGGCTCGGGGCCGTAATGGTGGTCGAACATGAAGATATGGTGTAGGCCGAGTGGCATCATGTAATCAACACACGCCTCGCGGCTGGTCATCATGATGTCAAGGACGGTGGTGGTGAAGGTGCTGTCGGCGTCGAATGTCTGCCCTATCCACTCGCGCGCTATCTCCTCAGAGCTGAGGTCGGGGTTCCAGGCGAGACGTCCGTAGGCATACCAGTTGGCCTGTGAGAAGTGGTGGCCACACCAGTTCTTGTCGTCGCCGATATTCGCCACGCCGGCCACGCCGCGCAGCTTGTCGGGCGATACGAACGTGAAGAACTCCTTCCACATCGGGGCGAGATAGACGAGATGGAGCGACTGGCCGAGATACTCCTGCGTTATCTGCAGCTCTGCCGCCTGTGGTGTCTTGCTGATACGGTCGAAGATAGGGGCGTAAGGCTCGCGTGGCTGGAAGTCGAGCGGGCCGTTTTTCGACTGTAGTATGACATTGTCAAGGAACATCCCGTCGCAAGGCTCAAACTCGCTGACGGCCTGCTTCACCCTGTCCTCGCCCTTATGGTTGGCCCCATAGACGAACGACCGCCATATCACCCTGCCCCCATAAGGCTTCAGGGCTGTGGCGAGCATGTTGGCGCCCTCGGCGTGTGAGCGGCCATAATCGCCCGGGCCGGGCTGTCCCTCTGAGTTTGCCTTGACGAGGAATCCGCCGAAGTCGGGGATGAGACGGTATATCTCGCGCGCCTTCTTCTTCCACCAGCGGCAGACAGAGGGGTCGAGAGGGTCGGCTGTGCGGGTATGGCCGAGCGACATCGGAGTGGCGAAGTTGACCGAGAGATATACCCTCAGGCCGTATGGGCGCAGCATGTCGGCTATCTGTTTTACCTCACGCAGATACTCTGTCGTGAGCATCCGTGGCGATGCGTTGACGTTGTTGAGCACTGTGGCGTTGATGCCTATCGAGGCGTTGGCGCGCCCGTACTCCACAATCTTCTGCCTGTCGAGGTTGAACCATGTGAAGATGCTCTTGCCGGCATATCCGCGCTCGATGCTCCCGTCAAGGTTGTCCCAGTGGTTGAGCATACGCATCTCGAAGCGTGGCTCTTCTGTCACACACCCCTCTTGTGGCATACCGAGGGCCTGGCGGCGCAGCATGTCGTAGGCGGCATATAGCAGTCCGGCCTCGGTGCGTGCTGTGACGCGTGTCGTGTCAGCGTCATAGCTGATGGTGTATGCCCCGTCGGCCATGTGTGATGCCGGGGCGGTCTTCATCGCGACAGGGCCGCCGTGCCAGTATGTCTTCAGCTCGCGTGCGGCAATGTCGGCTGTCTGGCTGTGTCGCACAGGGAGAGTGACAGCGGCCGTGCCACCGTCTTTATAACGCATCCAGAGGCGTGAGCCGTCCTCTGCATGGGATGAAAGCGCCACAAGGGCGAGGAGTGGGATTATTATGCGTCTCATGTGGTTTGATTTGTATTGTTAGTTTGAAATGTTTGATTGTTAGTTTGAGATTTTCGGATGATGGCCCTTGTTTTCCAGAGGCGGTTTGATTGGTCAGGGGTAGATATTATTTTCCAGTGTGGCATGATGGGGGTAAGGCGCATGGTTATGGGCAAAGCTCATGTCAATGGCGTTGTTTCCAGCGTGCTGTGAAAGGGCATTAGGCACATGGTTTTGGGCATAGCGTTTACCAATAGCGTTGTTTCCAATGCGCCCAGAAAGGGCAACAAGCGCATAGCCCAGGGCGGGTGTCATGCCAATAGTGTTGTGTCCAGCGCGCCCTGAAAGGGCAACAAGCGCACAGCCCAGGGCAGAGCGAAGCGACACCCTGGGTTTATG
>JBJEAW010000025.1:0-27100 GCA_051869435.1 Prevotella sp.
CGGTTGGCTCGCCCAGACGGCGCTGCTGGTCGCCCAGGCCGCCGGCGCGGACGCGTTCCCGTGGTCGAGCTGGTCGGCGTCGCTCAACCTGTTCGTCTGGCTCGTGGTCGGCGCCTACCTGATCTGGGGATGTGAATACGGGGAATATGGAACGTGTTACAAGTCCCTTTCTGATACCTTCCCTGAGTTCATCCTCTGAAAGAGACTCTTCCTCAAAGAATTTCTCCATCAATGTTTCATCATTCTCAGCTGCTGCTTCTACAAGAATCTTGTGAAGTTCCATGGCTTTTTCCTTCTCTTCTTCTGGAATTTCTTCTATGATAGGTGCGCCTCCTTCTGGTTTCCATGAATATTTCTTCATAAGAAGCACATCTATCAATGAATTAAATCCAGGACCAGTCTGGATAGGATATTGAATCTGAACACATTTGCTTCCATATATTTCCTTCATGTTTGTGATAAGTGTATCGAAATCACACTTGTCACTGTCAAGTTGGTTGACAAGGAATATTACAGGTTTATGCAATTTTTCCGTATATCTGAAATTGTTCTGTGTTCCAACTTCCGGACCATACTGCCCATTGATGAGAATAACAGCCTGGTCAGTGACATTAAGAGCCGTTATTGCTCCACCAACAAAGTCATCAGAACCAGGACAGTCAATAACGTTTAGTTTCTTTCCGTTCCATTCTACATGGAATACTGTTGAGAAGACAGAATAGCCATATTCCTGCTCTACTGGGAAATAATCGCTTACGGTATTCTTTGCCTCAATAGACCCCCGACGTTTGATAACACCAGCTTCAAAAAGCATACTTTCGGCAAGAGTCGTCTTGCCTGAACCCGCACTGCCAAGCAATGCGATGTTTTTAATTTCGTTTGTCTGATATACCCTCATAATAGAATATAGATTTAAAGTGTTAATAAATTGTTTTCGTAGGTTTAAGTTCTGCTAATACAGAAATGCGAGGCTAAAGTTAATTATTTTAATTGTATTTCCCAAACAAATATAAAAAAAAACTTGTTTTTTAAAACATATTAGTATTTCAGAAACAATAATCGGGTAGGAGGTAAATGCTAATCATAGGCGTTTGCCTCCTACTTTCACATTCACCGACCTCCCACACCACCGTACGTGCCGTTCGGCATACGGCGGTTTCGGGCTTTCTCATCTCACGATGTGTGGCAAGTTGTTTTCAGCCATCCCTTTGACTGGCGTCACTTCTATTCTATTGTCGGATTCCGTCCTATCGTCTGAATAGAGAGTTCCTTTCGGACATCTGACTACAAAAGATTCGCAGGGTAGCAGTCATTTACTATTGCACTGCCCGATTCAGCCCTTCCCCATAGGCACACGTGCCTTAGGTACTATGGCGTCTGCTGACTTCTCACGGCAAGTTTTGCTCCGTGGCTTTCGTAGAACAACTATTTACCACGTCCGTGAGACCTCCTCGGATAAGGGCATTGTCTTTCCATCTTATACCCACTTCATTTACACCAACCGTTCCGAATAGCTATCGGACTTTGATTTGTTGTGCAATCTAATCCACGGTCAAATGCCTTATATGAAGTTTCTGTTCGTTGGGCCAGATGTTTGCCGCCGGCTTCCTTCGGATTCCACCTCGCGATGGACACCCTTGCCTTGGACTATAGCCTTCCCGCTATTGGGATGGCTTGTGGACTTGCACCCGTTAGACAATGCTCATGCCGAGCGTACCTAAATATGCCCCCTGCTGTCATCTTTTTTTTGATGATATGCAAGGGGCACAGTCTTTTATGTATGTGCCATGAGAATAGAGACACATCCTTTCCGGATGACACGCAGGAGAAACATATATACGGAAAAGGCAGCAACGCCACTTGTGCCCCGGACAGGGCTTGTGACAATGCTGCCTTGATTATACATATGCCCTCAGGAGACATTATGTCCGGGCATTCTTGTCTGGAGAGAGTGTGTATATGCCTTTTTTACTTTATCATGTCTATGCTACGGCTGAGGAACTTGTCGAGAGCCTCGCCACGCAGCATACCATTCTGAAGGAGAGCCAGATCAATGAGCTGATGTATCTTCTCGTTCTTTGCCGCATAGCCTGAGAGGACGGCCCTGTGTGCTTCCTTCTGTCTGCCTATCTCCTCGTTTGTCTTCTTCAGGTCGTCCTTCTCGTCCTGCGGTATCTCATCGTCTTTCTTGTCTTTCTTGCTCATCTCGAGCGCAGCCTTTCTTGCCTCAAGCCCCCGTATCTCAGCGTTGATTGGCTTCAGGGCCTCGACGCACGCATTCTCCGCGTCGCTTATGATGTTAGAGATAAGCGGATGGTCGGCATTCAGTACGACAGAGAATGTGTCGGGCATCTCGCCGTAGAACGACATGCCCTGCTCGAAGCGTGACATTTCCTTCATACGTCTCATCCACTCGTTCTGTGTGATGACGACAGGCTTCTGTGTCTGTCCGAGATTGTCAACCTCGACGTTGAAGTTTGTCTTTGCTATCGTAGGCATCTGTGTCTGGAACATCACTGACAAATTGTCAGTCTGCTCTTCTGTCAGGGTCTTCTCCTTCTTCTCGTCTTTCACAATGAGGCGGTCTATGATGTCTGAGTCAACACGTGCGAAGTGTGACTTCTCAAACTTCTGCTCGAACACCTGTATCGCCGGGACATCAAGCTCGCCGTCGAACATCAGGACGTTATAGCCCTTTGCCTCGGCTGTCTGTATGTATGAATACTGGCTCTCGCGGTCAGTGGCGTATAGATATACAAGATTGCCATCCTTGTCTGTCTGTCCGTCCTTTATCAACTCCTTATACTCGTCATAGGTATAGTGCTTCCCGTCCATATCCTTCAAGAGGGCGAAGTCTTTCGCACGGTCGTAGAAGTCTGGCTGTGAGAGCATCCCATAGTTGATGAAGAGTTTCAGGGAGTCCCATTTCTCCTCATAGTCTTTCCTGTTCTCTGTGAAGATAGCCTTGAGCCTGTCAGCCACTTTCTTCGTTATGTAAGTGGAGATTTTCTTCACATTGGCGTCGCTCTGCAGATATGAGCGGCTGACATTAAGCGGGATGTCGGGCGAGTCGATCACACCATGCAGCAGGGTCAGGAACTCTGGCACGATACCCTCCACCTGATCAGTGACAAACACCTGATTGCAATAAAGCTGTATCTTATTGCGTGTCAGTTCGATATTCGACTTTATACGTGGGAAATACAGTATGCCGGTCAGGTTGAACGGGTAATCGACGTTAAGATGAATCCAGAACAGAGGTTCGTCGGACATCGGGTATAGCGTGCGGTAGAACGTCTTGTAGTCCTCGTCGTTAAGCGCCGATGGAGTTTTTGTCCATAGGGGCTCGACAGAGTTGATGATGTTGTCCTTTCCGGTCTCCACCATCTTCTTCTCCTCCTGGCTCCACTCTTCCTTCTTCCCGAAAGCTATGGGGACGGCCATGAACTTGCAGTATTTGTTCAGGAGACTCTCTATCTTGCTCTTCTCGAGGAACTCACCACAATCTTCGGCTATATGCAGCACAATATCTGTGCCGACAGTCTCTTTATCTGTCTCTGTAATCTCATACTCGGGGCTGCCGTCGCATGTCCATTTGACAGCCTTCGCCCCGTCCTTGTACGATTTTGTAATGATATCCACCTTCTCAGACACCATGAACGCAGAGTAGAATCCCAGTCCGAAATGTCCGATTATCTGTGTCGCATTGTCCTTATATTTTTCGAGGAAGTCTGTCACGCCAGAGAACGCGATCTGGTTGATATAACGGTCTATCTCCTCTTCTGTCATTCCGATACCATTGTCGCTGATGGTGAGTGTCTTAGCCTCTTTATCGAGACTCACACAGACCTTCACGCCCTCCATCTCGCCGTTATACTCTCCACGCTCTTTCAGAGTCTTGAGCTTCTGTGTGGCGTCGACAGCGTTTGACACCATCTCACGGAGGAAAATCTCATGGTCAGAATAGAGAAATTTCTTGATTACCGGGAATATGTTCTCGGTTGTCACTCCAATATTACCTTTTGCCATAGTTTGTTAATATATTGTTGTTGTTTTGGTTTATCTCGAGTCGTCAACATGGACGGGGCCGCCATTCTTCTCATGCTTGTCTGTCAAGAATGTATAAAGCGTTTTTTAAAGCTCGATCCGTAAGAGATTATGACAAATACCGTGCCAAACAATCTCCCAGACACTTCTACCGTGTCACATATCTGCCACAGAGTATGCCCCACATGCTGTCCTTTCTGTTCCCGGACAGCATAAGCCCATAGCTTATAGATGTAATTAATATAGCTTATAAAAATAATTAATGTGGTGTCCTATACACAATGTCCGCAAACAGTTAATATACGTTAACCGTACGGTCAAATGAATACTAATATTTGTTTGTCACGAAAAAAATACTTAATTTTGCATTCGCTTTCGTCATGAGGCTACATTAGATGGTGTCAGAGAGCGTTATTGATGGAGCCTTGACAGACGATAGAATTACATGGGCGAGTCTTATACGACCAGCTCCTGCGGAACTCCCCCAGGACGGGAACGTAGCAAGGGTACGCGGTTGTAGCGGTGCGATATAATCCGCTCGCCCACCTGCCTCTTTAGCTCAGTTGGCCAGAGCACGTGATTTGTAATCTCGGGGTCGTTGGTTCGAATCCGACAAGAGGCTCTAACAGACGTAATTGATCATTGAAAGGAATCATCTCTTCACGGGGGTGATTCTTTTTCGTTATTGGCAAACATTTCCCCCAAAAAGACAAACCAACACAATATGACTCCAAGCGAATACACACAGATGACATACGCGGCAAGGCTTAATGGTGCGGTTATGGGGCTGGTGTGGGTGTCCAGCTTCCTGTGTTTCGCATACGCCAGGCTCCATCCGCTTCTCAGCATAGCCTTTAACGTGAGCATTATCATGATCCCGTTCGTCGCGAATGTCATGCTTCGAAGATATTGCCAGGCGACACCAGCCGGCGCGGTGTCGTTCAAGAGGGCATACGCCTTCCTTATGATGATGTTCTTCCATGCCATACTGATTTTCGCCCTTGGCCAGTGGGCTTACTTCCAGTTCCTTGACAACGGGACGCTGCTGGGCGGGATGATGGATATGGTCAGCTCGCCAGAGTATGCCGCAGTCCTCAAGGCCTACAATATGAGCAAGAGCGATGTCGAGCAGCAGCTGCAGGCATTGATGGAGACAAGGCCCATCGATTTCGCGCTCTCGTTCATGTGGATGAATATCTTTGTCACGTCAATCCTGAGCGTCTTCATAGCCCTCATAGGACGCATCAGACGGCGTTGACGCAACACTTTTGACATTAATATATATGTTTGATATGGATAAGATACAAAACACGCCTGCGGCAGAGACCGCACCACATAAAACGCCAGGCAGCAGCCATCTGGACATAAGCGTCGTCGTGCCGTTGTTCAACGAGGAGGAGTCGCTCCCGGAGCTTTACAGTTGGATTAGCCGCGTCTGCAAGGAGAACAACCTTTCATACGAGGTGATATTTGTCAACGACGGCTCTACCGACCGTTCGTGGGATGTCATCGAGCGGCTTGCCGCCGCACACGGCGAGGTACACGGGATAAAGTTCCGCCGCAACTACGGCAAATCGCCAGCCCTCTATTGCGGTTTCGGCCAGGCTGCCGGCGATGTTGTCATAACGATGGACGCCGATCTTCAGGACTCCCCCGACGAGATACCTGAGCTCTACCGCATGATAACTGTTGACGGATATGACCTCGTCTCAGGTTACAAGATGAACCGCAGCCAGGGCGACCCTCTCTCCAAGACCATCCCCACAAAGCTCTTCAACGCCACGGCGCGGAAAGTCTCCGGCATACACAACCTGCATGATTTCAACTGTGGCCTGAAAGCCTACCGCATCGATGTCGTGAAGAACATCGAGGTCTATGGAGAGATGCACCGCTACATGCCATACCTCGCCAAGAACGCCGGCTTCGACAAGATTGGCGAGAAGAGAGTCCACCATCAGGCCCGCAAATACGGCTTGTCAAAGTTCATGGGATGGAACCGCTTTGTCAACGGCTATCTTGACCTCATGACCCTCTGGTTCCTCTCCACCTTCGGCCGCAAGCCGATGCATGTTTTCGGATTCCTCGGGACGATAATGTTCCTGATAGGCTTTGTCGCCGTCGTCGTCCTCGGTGCCGACAAGCTGTGGTGTCTCTCGCAGGGCATTCCGCAGCGTCTCATAACATCCTCACCATACTTCTTCATCTCGCTCACGATGATGATAATCGGGACACAGCTGTTCATAGCCGGGTTCCTTGGCGACCTCATATCACGCAACTCACAGCAACGTAACGAGTACCAGATAGAGAAGACAGTCTGACCGCCCTCTCTCTCCGCCACCCTGTTCCAATTCCCCCGAAAGGCTCTCCCCTCTCCCCCCGCACACACCTCCACACATATCCAGCCCTCACTATAAAGCCTTTTTCCACTTCTCCATCCCCCATGATTCTATAAGATGGGGGCAATTACCCCGCCACTTAAAACCGACGAAATGATGAGATACCTCTTCCTATTCCTGCTCTCGCTTGTCGTCACGAGCGGCAAGGCGCAGGATGTCACACAGCCTGCCACAGCCGTCACGGCCGCTCCCGACAGCACGGCGGCGACGCCAGCCGCCCCATCTTCAGCCCCTACCACCTCCAAGCGCCATCACAAGAGATTCTTTGAGGGGCTGAGCCTCGGAGTCGATGTCGTGGGCATCGTGATGGACCGTGTGACATACAAGGGTGAGTATCAGGCATTCCTCCAGGCCAACATACGGGGTGTCTATCTGCCCGTGGTGGAACTGGGCTACGGCACGGCCGACAAGAAGGACGACGACACGGGCGTGCTGTACAACACAAAGGCACCTTTCGGGCGTGTGGGGTGCGACTTCAACATCCTGCGCAACAAGCACGATGACTACCGCCTGACCGTCGGCCTGAGATACGGGCTCACCTCGTTCGATTATGACACATCATCGCCTTTGGGCGACGAGGAGACAGAGGCCATGACCTACGATATTGTCACAGAGAAGATGACACTCCAATGGGCAGAGTTTGTCATCGGCGTTGACGCGAAGATCGCAGGCCCCCTACACATGGGATGGTCGCTACGGTTGAGACGCAAGCTCTCGGCATCCGATTGTGAGAAGCCCGCCATATACGCCCCAGGATATGGAGATGCCACACAAGGCAGCAGGTTCATGGTCCTCTATAATATCAGTCTGGAGATATAACCATGTATAATCCCAGTGGGCATCCAAGGCTACACCAACGGTTTAAACATCTCCCTCGACATATAACGCCAGGTTGCATATGCTTATATGTAGGGCAGCGGTAAACCCAGAAAAGCGGGAGACGGCTCTTGAAGAAATGGCCGTCTCCCGCTTTTCTGGGTTTATGCGTTTTCGACTGCCAATATACCCCAAAAGAGCCGTGTCACCATGACTGCCTACAAGAGGGAACTGTAAGCAATACTTATCAGCACGTCATTCCTGCTGAAATGAATTCTCATACAGTACCTTTGACGTGCTCATTCAGCACATATCTGAATATTGTCGTCATCACAAGAAAACTATAAGCGAATCCTATCTGCTGGATTACAATCTGAAAGCGACATTTAGTGTTTATGGACATTTGAGTGACCAAGAGACGTGCACATGAAAGTTGGAAATAAACACACATCCGGCATATCCTCGGCAGGAGAGCTTGGAGGATATGCCGGATGCTTCATTATGTGGGAGACCAACGAGTGTTGTGTGGCATCCATGCCCATTGTTGAGGGGCGTCATTCGGCCTTAACGCGACGGACGACGACCTGTGGCATACCAGCAGCATACGCGGCAATCTCATATTGCTGGTAGATAAACACTACACCCTCGGCCGTGAGGAATGGTTGGGTCTGTGGCATAGGGATAGGCTGGGCGTCATCGACAAAGAGCATGTCACGAAGCCTCAGGGTATCACCATCCTGCACATCAAAATACTCCATCAGCCCCCGCTGTATGCTGTCGGCAAGCGCCTCTGGCGATATAGAGGGGAGGAGGGCCGGGAGCGCGACACGTGAGCCGTCGGCAAGGCTGAACGTCTGTGGTATGATGCGTGTTGAGCCGTGTGCCCCGGCTGTATAGTCGTATAGCGTGGCCTGGAGTGTCACAAAAGCTGAATCTGTATATATGGGGCGTATGTCGATGTCACGCTGATAGATGATGCGTGAATCGCGCGAGAGCTCCTCGCCGCTTATGATGGAACGTATCTCGCTGCTGTCGGCCGACAGCTGTACGGCGGCACGGCGGAGAGTGGTCTGGCGGACATATGAGCGCGGGACGATGGTGTCGGCTATGACAGCCGCTGTCCAGCTGAGGAGGCTGTCAACGACAGGCGATGAGGGCGACGTGGGATAGAGGCACTTGAGGTCAAAATAGGCCATGGCCTGCGGGCCTATGACAGAAGAGTCGCTGACGGTGATGCTGTCGAACGTAAGGCGAACGGGCGACAGCGACTGGGATGTGCCTCGCGACGCACACGAGGACACGAGAAGGGGGAAAAGGATGATTAGGGGGAGGGTGTGAAGGATGTGTCTCATAATCTTTAAGTATGTTTAGGGAGGATTAACCAGGCGGGGCATCTCCCGGAGAGTGGACAGGGGGTGATGGAGCACGCCTTATAGCCGTTCTCACCTTGATGTGAACAGCGTCATGCACGGCAAAGGTATAAAAATAAGTTGTAATCAGACAAGAAAGAGGCTAAAAAAATATCTTTTCTTTGCATAATACAATAAGTTTTAGTAATTTTGTCGCGATTATTGGCCATAAGGCATGGCTCTAACAGGGCTGGTGTGGCCATAACAGGCAAAAAAGGAAAAAGATATCAGATAACAAAAACAAAACCAAACACGCTACACACTATGGATTTGAAAATCGCAGTATTGGCCGGCGACGGCATCGGTCCGGAGATAATGGAACAGGGTGTCGGAGTGCTCTCTGCCATAGCAGAGAAGTATGGCCATAATGTAACATACAGGGAGGCTCTCTGTGGCGCACATGCCATAGACGAGGTGGGCGACCCTTTCCCTGAGGAGACATTCAGGATATGTGAGGAGGCCGACGCGGTCCTCTTCGCCTCTGTCGGCGACCCTAAGTTTGACAACGACCCGACGGCTAAGGTAAGGCCGGAGCAGGGGCTCCTCGCCATGCGCAAGAAGCTGGGCCTGTATGCCAACATACGTCCGGTGACAACATTCCCATGTCTCATACACAAATCACCGCTGAAGGATGAGATTGTCGAGGGGGCTGATTTTGTCTGCATACGTGAGCTGACCGGCGGCATGTACTTCGGGAAGAAAGAGGAGCCGCACCAGAACACAGAGACAGGCCTCGAGGAGGCTCTCGACACAAACTTCTACACACGCCCCGAGATTGAGCGCATAATGAGGGTGGGATACAAATACGCACAGCAGAGGCGGAAGCATCTCACGGTGGTCGATAAGGCCAATGTGCTCGCGTCGAGCAGGCTGTGGCGCAAGGTCGCCCAGGAGATGATGTCAGAGTATCCTGATGTGACCACCGATTTCATGTATGTCGATAACGCAGCCATGCGCATGATTCAGGATCCACGTTTCTTTGATGTCATGGTGACAGAGAACACCTTCGGAGACATACTTACCGACGAGGGGTCGTGCATAACAGGCTCCATGGGGTTGCTGCCGTCGGCATCGACAGGCACGAGCACTCCGGTCTTCGAGCCTATCCACGGCTCATGGCCTCAGGGCAAGGGTCTTAATATAGCCAATCCTCTTGCACAGATACTCTCTGTGGCCATGCTGTTAGAGCATTTCAATCTCACGGAGGAGGGCGCGCTGGTGAGAGAGGCTGTCAACGCATCGCTCGACCAGAATGTGCGCACACCTGAGATACAGATAGAAGGAGGCGCGAAGTATGGCACGAAGGAGGTCGGCGCATGGATCATTGACTATATCAAGAATAAACATTAAGAGACACTCCGTCTATGGATGAGGAGGCCGACGATTCCACACCAAGCCTGTGCGTGAGTCATCACGCGGATGCAGTATCAAAAGGAATCATCACACGGATGACCACGGATTATTTTGTCACGAGACTTGTCCTCCGGACCCACTGACCGACCGCAGGGAGGTAATTATCAAATTATGTCTAACATGAGACCTGTCCACGGCGTTACAAAAAAAAACGATAATGCGTGACAAGAATAATCCGTGACCATCCGTGGATGACCTGCTATACTCACGTAAAGCCGCATATGGCCACGCCGCCAATACAGACATCCCCCCACACAAGACAGGGTATATACACCCCAGACGCATAAGACAAAAGACAAGAAGACATGCCATTAAGATTACCAGACAATCTGCCAGCAATAGAGATGTTGGAGCGGGAGAATATCTTCGTCATGGACGAGAACAGAGCCCATGGACAGGATATCCGCCCGCTCGAGATAGTCATCCTGAACCTTATGCCTCTGAAGATAACAACAGAGACAGACCTTCTCAGGCTCCTATCGAACACGCCCTTACAGCTGGACATAACATTCATGAAGATAAGCTCACACACGCCTAAGAACACGCCCATAGAACATATGAGGATGTTCTACAAGCCATTCGAGACGCTGCGTGAGAAACGCTTCGACGGAATGATAATAACAGGAGCGCCGGTAGAGCAGATGGACTTTGAGGATGTCAGCTACTGGGAGGAGATATCAGGAATATTCAACTGGGCCAAGACCCATGTGACGAGTACACTGTATATATGCTGGGCGGCACAGGCAGGACTGTACTACCACTACGGTGTGCCAAAGCATGAGCTCAAGAGGAAGATGTTCGGTATATTCAAACACCACATCACTGCAGAGACGACGCTCCCGATATTCAGGGGATTCGACGATATGTTCCGCATGCCTCACAGCAGACATACCGAGGTCAGACGAGCCGACATAGAGAAACACGCTGAGCTGAGCATCATTGCCGAGAGCTATGAGAGCGGCGTGGGGATAGTCATGGCAAGAGAGGGACGGGAGTTCTTCATAACAGGACACATGGAATATAACCCGGACACTCTCGACAAGGAGTATAAGAGGGATATGGGGAAACGTGACGATGTCGATATGCCCCAGAACTACTACAAGGACGACAATCCTGACGAGGGGCCACATGTGAGATGGAGGGCACACGCCAACCTCCTCTTCCAGAACTGGATAAACTATTATGTCTATCAGACGACACCGTACGATATAAGCCTCATTAAGTGATTTTCAAAAAAAAAAATCACTTCCTCTGGTTTTCAACCCGTCACTTTTTTCTGAACACCACTGAATAACCCGGGCCATACAGCCCGCCCTTTTCATGACCCATCTTAACAGCCGACAGACAAACGTGAGGAATATTGAACTGCTGGCACCAGCCAGGAACAAGGAATGCGGCATGACAGCCATAGACCATGGAGCAGACGCCGTGTATATCGGGGCGGCATGCTTCGGCGCGAGACGTGCTGCCGGAAACAGTCTGGAGGACATAAGAGACCTGTGCCAGTATGCCCATATATACAACGCCAAGGTCTATGCCACGGTTAACACCGTCGTCTATGACAATGAGACTGACGATGCCGTGAGACTTGTCGGAGAGCTGAAGGAGGCCGGTATTGACGCCATCCTCATACAGGATATGGGGCTGCTGTCCATGATAAAGGATATGGGAGTGGAGCTGCATGCCTCGACCCAGACAGACAACAGGGACAGGACAAAGGTGGGATGGCTCAGGAGGAACGGATTCCGGAGAGTTGTCCTGGCACGTGAGCTTTCTGTCGGAGAGATAAGCTCCATACACGAGAGCACACCCGACATTGAGCTCGAGGCTTTCGTCCACGGAGCGTTATGTGTCAGCTACTCCGGCCAGTGTTATGCGTCGGAATATGTCAAGGGGCGGTCGGCAAACAGAGGAGAGTGTGCGCAAATGTGCCGGATGAAATACTCCCTGAGGGATGCTGAGGGGAAGAGCATAGGGCCTGACGCCTACTACCTGTCGCTTAAGGACCAATGCCAGATAGACAACATGGAGAGCCTGCTTAAGGCCGGAGTGGTATCGTTGAAGATAGAAGGCAGGCTTAAGGATATCACATACGTGAAGAACGTCGTGGCAGCATACAGCCGCCGCCTCGACGATATCATAAAGAGACACAACGCCGCGGAAACTCATGGCGACGAGTGGAGAAGAGCTTCATGGGGACATGTTGATCTCGATTTCGAGCCTGACCTTGACAGAAGCTACAACAGAGGCTACACAACATACTTCGCAAACGGAAGGCAACGGAATATGGCCTCATTCTTTACGCCCAAGGCATTAGGCCAGTATGTGGGACGTGTGAAAGAACTGAGAGGTGGCCGATGCCCATCGTTCAATGTCGCGGGAACAGCACCATTCGTCAACGGAGACGGACTGTGTTTCATAAACGGGGAAGGAGAGCTTCAGGGATTCCGTGTCAACAGGGCGGAGGGAAACAGGCTCTATCCCTACGTCATGCCTCTGGGGCTGAGACCAGGCACAGCGTTGTACAGAAGCCAGGACAAGGCTTTCGACACCATGCTTGAGAGAAAGACAGCCCGACGCACCATCCCTGTCAGAATCTCACTCAAGGAGACAGCCGTAGGAGTGAAGATGGAGATTGGCGCGACGGACGGCATACCCCTGCATGGAGAATCCACATTGGAGATGACCGGATGGCAGACAGCCGATAAGCCCCAGAGGGAGAACATCATAAGGCAGATAACGAAACTCGGAAACACACCATACGTCTGCAAGGAGCTCGACATAGACGAACAGCTCGACAAGATATTCATACCGTCAAGTCTGCTGGCCGAGACAAGACGAAGGGCTGTCAGCAGCATGATATGCAGGATGTCTCCAGACAACAGGGATGAAGGCTGCCATGTGGAGACACATCAGAAGAATCGTGGCGAAGACGGCAAGACGGGGTGTGTAAACCCTTACGGGACATCATTCACATATCTATATAATGCCGACAACAGAGCTGCCAAGAGGTTTTTTGCAGAATGTGGCATAAAGGACGCATCAGGATTCACTGACATCCCGACACGAACGAATGCCATGGCGGACGTGGGGAACAAGCCTTATGAGACAGGCCCTCTGCTCATGCAATGCAGATACTGTTTAAGGTATGAGATGGGATACTGCATAAAGAACGGCGGAAAGAAACCTTACTGGAAAGAGCCGCTAAGGCTCAGCCTCGCTGACGGCACGACATTCATCCTCGGATTTGACTGTAAGAGATGCCAGATGTTGGTCTATGGGAAGAAATAAGAGACAGGACCAGAAGACAGCCGTACAGACAAGAGAAGAGCGCTGTGGCCGCTAAGCATGCATCAGCATATACCCCAACAAAAGGAAAAGAATGAGAAGAATAATATACATAATCGTCAGCTGTATCGTCATCACGATTCATACCTCATGCTACGAGCATGGAGGTAACGGACATGACGCTCTTGTATATGGAGACGCCCTGAATATGGGGCTGACAGCCGATTCGGCAACAGCAAAACGATACGCCGACTCTCTCTCTTTCTCCACGACCCACCACTACACGAAGAATTACAACTTCATCGTGAGAAGCGACTCGCTTGTCCTTTATCGCCAGCAACCAGAGGAGATTGTCAGCGGAGCAGATGTCCCAGAAGAATACCGTATAGAGAGGGACATAGACTCTGTAACGGTATATAATGGCGAGCACCTCGTTGTCGCCGATATACGCATATTGCCAGCAGACAGCATAGACTCGGTATGGGTGCAAGTGGCACGCGACCAGTTCACGATAGGATGGAGACACGAGTCAGAGCTGCTGCAGCTCGTAGTGCCGTCTGACCCCATATCCCAGTTCATATCCGTATTCTCAAACACCCATATCCTATGGACCCTGATAGTCGTCGGCGCGATAGTCGTGGCATACACCCTACGCCTCATACGCAAGCGTCACGCCAGGATAATCCATCTGAACGACATCGCATCGTTCTACCCCACCCTGCTTGTCGTCACCCTGGCTCTCGCCGCGACGCTCTACTCATCCATACAGCTCTTCGAGCCCGAGATGTGGCGCCACTATTATTATCATCCCACCCTGAACCCCTTCAGCGTCCCGCCATTACTGGGGCTTTTCCTCGTCCTCGTGTGGATGCTCCCCATCCTGGGTTTGGCCACCGTGGAGGATGTCCTTCACCACCTGCCATACGCCGATGCCATACTCTATCTCTGCGGGCTGGCTGCTGTCTGCATGGTCATCTATACACTCTTCAGTGTCTCCACCTTATATTATATAGGATATCCGCTGCTTGTGGCATATATATACTACAGCGTGTGGACATTCTACCATAACCGGCGACTCGTATATTACTGCGGACGATGCGGAAAGGCGATACACGAGAAAGGTATATGCCCATACTGCGGGGCAAACAACATATAAGTGGCGGTGTGTGGATATAACGTCAAGCCAGACATATGGCACACGGCTCTTTGCCCATACACCCCAACGGCAAGTTAACACCCAACAACATTTATGCACACCAAACGAAGAATAATAATCCAAACTGTCTCCCTGCTGCTGCTCATAGCAGGCACGCTGTACATAGCACGCCAGCGAACTTCCATGCCATACCAGCATGATGAGGGTATGATCTTCGGCACGTTATATAGGATAACATACCAGCATGACCATGATCTGAAGACAGAGATAGAGCGGGAGATGAAGAAGGTTGACGACGCACTCTCACCCTTCAACAAGGCGTCAATCATCACATCGGTAAACGAGAACAAGCCCGTGACACTCAACGACATGTTCATGAGCGTATATGACCTTGCCCGCAAGGTATCAGAGGACACGGATGGAGCGTTCGACATAACCGTGGCTCCATTGGTCAACGCATGGGGCTTCGGATTCAAGAACAACACCCCTCCCACCCCCTCAGCCATCGACTCCATCATGGCTTTCGTAGGCTACAAGAAGGTCAGGATGATAGGGAGGACAATACATAAGACCGACCCGAGAGTGATGCTCGACTGCTCAGCCATAGCGAAGGGATACGGCAGCGATGTCGTGGCACACTACCTTGAGAGCATGGGCGTAGAGAACTATATGGTAGAGATAGGAGGAGAAATCGTAGTCAAAGGGAAAAGCCAGAAAGCCCGACCATGGGCTATAGGCGTGGAGAAACCCATCGACGACAGCCTGGCTGTTGAGACAGACCTGCAGACCGTGCTGAACATAACAGACATGGCTATTGCCACAAGCGGAAACTACCGCAACTTCTACTACAAGGACGGGAAGAAATACGCCCATACCATAGACCCGAAATCAGGACGCCCCGTACAGCACAATATCCTATCCGCAACTGTAATCGCAAAGACATGTGCCATGGCCGACGCTTATGCCACAGCGTTCATGGTTGTCGGACTGGACGAGGCGGAGAAGATACTCAGAAGGCATAAGGACATGAAAGCATACATCATATATGACGACAACGGGAAATACGGAGTGTGGCATTCTGACGGGCTTGACTTCTGACACATGGTCTCCCCTGCCTCTCCTACACACATCGCCATTCCCGCTGATGAGTGTCTGCAACATCCCCTCCCCGACGGCGACATGAGGAGGATGTGACAGGATATTGCCATTACAGCCCATACCCCTTATCCGCTGTATAAGACACGACACCGTTAAAAAAGCTCCACCACCACCCATGTCCTTACAGATGTACAACATACTCAAACGGCTCCCCCTGTTTCAGGGATTGGGAAGCTCAGAGATAGAAGACATTGTAGCGCAAGTGAGGTTCGGATTCTACCAATATAAGAAAGGACAGCACATCATACGCAGCGATGAGAACTGCCGTGGGCTGGTCTATCTCATACAGGGAGAGATGGAGATAACTACCACGGGCGGGGACAACAGCTTCAGGCTTACGGAACTAGTCTCCGCGCCATATATAATAGAACCGGAGCGTGTTTACGGCCTGAGACAGAGGTTCTCGCTGACATACACAGCGTCATCATCCTCATGCGGCATCCTCTTTGTGAGGAAAGATGAGGTGACAAGACTCTCAACAGACTATCTCGTGTTCAGGATGAACATGCTGAACATCCTCTCTACTATAGCCCAACGCCGTGCCGAGAAGATGATGCCCGCCATAAACACCGCGCCGGAAGACAAGCTCGTGCGCTTCCTTGACACCATCACCTGCACGCCAACATGGCCCAAGACGCTGAGGATAAGGATGACGACGCTGGCCGCCTACCTCTCGCTGTCACGGCTTGAAGTCTCCGTTGAGCTCAACAGGCTTGACAAGGAGGGACGAATAAGATTGCAGCGGGGGATGATAACATTCTACGAGACATTCCCCCCATCTCCCCATATTAGAGCGTCAGAGGCGGGCACGCCCTGACAAATATCCCGCCCCCATCATGATGGACACAGCCGTCCAGACAGCACAGCAGAAAAATCAAAGACAAAACCACACACACAGATATGAGCAAGACAAGACATAGATGGAGCATCGAGCCTGGCCAGACACTCACAGAGATGGACAAGGAGATACTCTACTGGCAGAACCGCGGCAAGAGCGTCCCCAGCCGCGACCTCGTCAAGACACCCTCACAGATAGAAGGCATCAGACGCTCAGGCATAGTCAACACCGCCGTGCTTGACGCTGTCAGCACCGCCATCCACCCCGGGATGTCAACACAAGACATCGACGATATCTGCATGGCTGTATGTAAGGAGCATAACGCCGTGCCCGCATGCCTCGGATATGAGGGCTACCCCAAGTCGGTATGCACAAGCGTGAACGAGTGTGTATGCCATGGCATACCTAAGCCCAACCAGATACTCCAGGAGGGCGACATCCTGAATGTCGATTTCACGACTATTCTTGACGGATACTATGCCGACGCCTCACGCATGTTCATAATAGGCGGTAAGACAAGCCCAGAGAAAGAACAGCTTGTCCGCGTGGCCAGGGAATGCCTTGAGATAGGCATGGAGGCAGCCCGCCCATATTGCTTCGTCGGAGACATTGGCAATGCAATACAGAAACACGCCCACAAGTACCACTATGGTGTCGTCAGGGATTTGTGCGGCCACGGCGTAGGGCTGAAGTTCCATGAAGACCCCGAGGTGGCACACTACGGCAAGAAAGGCTCAGGCATGCTGCTCGTACCCGGCATGGTGTTCACTATCGAGCCGATGATAAACATGGGGACATGGAGAGTGTTCATCGATGCCGACGATCCCTTCGGATGGGAAGTGATAACAGAGGATGAGATGCCATCAGCCCAGTGGGAGCACACCCTGCTCATGACTGAGCACGGAGTGGAGATTCTGAGCAGATAGACGAAATGCATAAAAACTTTGGTGTATTTCAACCCTCCTACCATAAATAAAACAAAGGACCAAAACGAATCATGCCAAGTTATAATAATACGATGATATATATTCTTGCCATCGAGTCGTCGTGCGACGACACCTCAGCGGCAGTATTGCGCGACGGCGTGCTGCTGAGCAATGTGACAGCCTCACAGGCCGTCCATGAGGAATATGGCGGTGTAGTCCCCGAACTGGCATCCAGAGCCCACCAGCAGAATGTCGTCCCTGTCGTCGATGCCGCCTTGCGCAAGGCGGGGGTCAGAAAAGATATGCTCTCGGCGATAGCTTTCACACGTGGCCCGGGGCTCATGGGTTCACTCCTTGTCGGCGTGAACTTCGCCAAAGGCATGGCACGCTCGCTCGGCATACCCCTTATTGATGTCAACCACCTCCAAGGCCATGTCATGGCCCACTTTATAAAAGAGAGCGATGACGACACCTCACAGCCTCCCCTGCCATACCTATGCCTCCTTGTGAGCGGCGGTAACTCACAGATTGTCAAGGTCAACGCGTACGACGACATCGAGGTCCTCGGGCAGACAATCGACGACGCGGCAGGCGAGGCCATAGACAAATGCTCTAAGGTGATGGGGCTGGGATACCCCGGAGGCCCTATCATCGACCGCCTCGCCCGCAAGGGCAATTCCCGTGCCTTTGCCTTTGCTGAGCCGCATATCCCCGGCCTCGACTATTCATTCTCCGGACTGAAGACATCTTTCCTGTACAATATGAGAAAATGGATAGCCGATGACCCTGACTTCATTGAGCATAACAAGGAAGACATAGCGGCGTCATTAGAATGGACGATCGTTGATATACTGATGAAAAAGCTGCGTCTCGCCGTGCGCCAGACAGGAATACACCATGTGGCTGTTGCCGGAGGTGTGAGCGCCAACACGGGGCTGAGAAACGCCTTCTATGAGCATCAGCGGAAATACGGATGGAATATATATATACCTAAGTTCAGCTACACGACCGACAATGCGGCCATGATAGGCATTGTCGGCACATTCAAGTATAAGGACAGGGACTTCTGTGACATCAACGCTCCGGCATTCTCAAAGACAACATTTTCGGTAAGCCAAATGAGCAGAGACTGAGCTTGCTCAGACTATAACAAATGGTTGGCTTCGCCTACCCGTAGCCTTTGGCGAGAAAACGAAGGCGAAGCCAGCGTTCAGATGACGCGCCTGATGCATCGCACCCCGGCCTGCACACGGAGAGTCCTACCCACCCGAATTATAAACCAAACATATAGATTAAAGACAATGGAATTTGAGAACAAAGTATTAAGCAAAGAGCTGCTTGCGCTCCTCTATGAGTCAGACCGTACTGTCGGGACAGCCGAGAGCTGCACATCGGGCATGATAGCCACATGCATCACTTCTGTCCCTGGCGCGTCAGACTATTTCAAAGGAGGCATAGTCAGCTATAGTGATGATGTGAAGACCTCTCTCCTCAATGTCGATGGCGACGTGATAGCTGAGCGGAGCGCTGTCTGTGAGGAGGTTGCCGTACAGATGGTGAAAGGCGCGATAGACATCCTGCATGTTGACTATGCTGTATCAGCGACAGGATTCGCGGGCCCGGGCTCCGCGGATGGCATCCCTGTCGGGAGGATATGGCTCGCATGTGGCAATAAGGACGAACAAGTGACAGCGATGCTCTCTGCCGACGAGGGCAGGGAGAAGAACGTCAACAACGCCGTGAAGGAGGCGATGGCGATGCTCATAAAGTTTGTACGCGAGCATGAGCCACCACGTGTCGGAGACGAGGTCGTAGAGCTGACAGCAGAATAACCTGCAGATCTCTACCTCCCCAATTCCATCCATCCCCAACATGGGTGTCATATCAGAGGTGTCAACGGCGTATTGGTATAGCCGTATCATGTCATACACGCCATAACACCAGCAACCTCCCCCATTCCAGAGCACTATGGAAATCCTGTGTCTGATGCCAAAATGAAACAGGTATCACCCTCCATACTCTTCAAGTGGGGGTATCATGGTTCTTATGATTCGTGACTGACACTGGCTTTTACAGGTAATCCCCCATTCTCCTTTCTTGAGCAAGATAAAGGAGAATGGGGGATTTTATTAATCGACACAAATATACCCGACAAGCAAGAAAAGAAAATATGAACAGTTATACGCTAAAAATGAATAGAGGTGTAAACGGAAAATATTGTAATTTTGCATCCGGATTAAGAAAACACTATCATCATCAAAGTATAACAAATGAGAAAAATACTTGTTTTGCTCGCCTTCGCGGCGTTGGAACTGTCGGCAAAAGAGACGCTGACTCTCCAGCAATGCCTGAAGATAGGCATAGAGAACAACCTACAGCTACAGACATCACGTAACGAGATCATCAAGGGATGTCACAATATCAGCGAGAACCGCTCACGCCTCCTGCCACAAATCAACGCTGCGTTCGGACTGAATGACAATTTCACGCCTCCAGTCTCTGTCACAGACGGTACTGCCTACGGAAAGCAATATAATGTGACAAAAACCCTTCAATACAACTCATCGGCAGCCATACAGCTCCAGATGCCCTTGTACAACAAGACCCTCTATACGGCTCTTGACATATCGAAGACACTCGACCGCATCAACCGATTATCGTACGAGAAGGCATGTGAGGACCTCATAGTACAGATAAGCCAGATGTACTTCCTAGCGCAGAACACAGCTGAGCAGATAAGGCTTGTGAAGGAAAACATAAGGCGCCTTGAGGGTCTGAGGGACATCACCGTAGCCTTCTATGACAATGGCATGGCCGTAGAAGTGGACGTGAAACGCGTCAATATCAATATCGAGAACCTCTCTGTACAGCGTGACAATGCCATCTCCATGCTCGGTCAGCAGTATAACATGCTGAAATATGTCATGGACTATCCTGCCGACGAGGAGATAGAGCTTACGCCTGTCAATCCCGACGAGACAATAAAGGCACAGCTGACAGGCGTGAGCACAAGTCTCTACGAGCTTCAGCTACTGGAGAAGAAACAGACGCTTGCCGAGCAGCAGAAAAAGATGGCCAAAGAGGGATACCTCCCCTCGTTGTCGCTTTCTGGGAATTTTGCGCTCACAGCCTACACGGACAAATTCAAGAACTGGTTCCATAGCGGGGAGTCAAACCACTGGTACGACTCTAACGGCATAGGCCTGTCACTCCGTATCCCAGTCTTCGACGGATTTGAGAAGCGTTCAAAAATCCGCAAGGCGCAAGTTGACATAGATAACGCAAAACTCGCATACGAGAACGCGACAAAGAGTTTCCAAACACAATATCTGAACGCCACAAACGAGATGATGAACAGCGAGCGCAACTTCAAGAAACAGCTTGACAACTATAACCTCGCCCAGGATGTGTATGATGTGACCGCCGACCAGTACCGTGAGGGCGTGACATCCATGACGGCTGTCCTTCAGGACGAGATGAGAGTCTCCGAAGCCCAGAACAATTATCTCAGCGCACATTACAACTACCAGATAGCCAATCTTAACCTGCTGAAAATTACCGGCCAGCTGAAAGCGCTCACCGGAAGATAAAGCCATACACCGTCACGCTTCCTACCCCCCAAGCCCCACACCCGGACACGAGCGTAAGGGTGGAGAAGAGCTGAAACGCCAGCCATACCCGAGGGGACAGACATCCCCCTTATCTCTCCAAGAACTCACTCTCGTACCGACAAGAAGACAGAATTATCCACAAAATAAATATAGCGAGAACATATGAACAGCGAAAATAAAAATCACAAGCAGCCAGAAGAGCTGACAACACGAAGCCTCGAGACGACAGCACGCCAGCTGCGCCGCCAGCGTCGCCGCCAGATGATAGCCAGCCTTATAGGTATAGTCATCCTCGGATGGGGTCTTTACAAGACAATATGTATATTCCTTGACTACAAATCGACAGAGACGAGCAACGACGCCCAGATAGAGCAGTATCTCTCTCCTGTCAATCTCCGTGCCACTGGCTATATAAGCCGCATCTGTTTCCAGGAGCACCAGCATGTCAACAAGGGCGACACCCTTCTTGTCCTTGACGACCGTGAGTACCGCATCAAGCTGATGGAGGCAGAGGCAGCTCTTCAAGACGCATTAGGAGGCGCAAATGTTATTGACGCTACGCTGAACACCACACAGACATCAGCCACAGTGTATGACGCGTCGATAGCAGAGATAGAGGTGAACCTCGCGAAGCTTGCCAAGGACGTGCAGAGATACAGGAACCTCGTGGCCAAGAAGGCTGCGACAGAGATGCAACTCGAGCAGATAGAGACCCAGTATAGTGCCATGCAGAAGAAGCTTGAGGCGACCCTCAGACAGAAGAAGGCAGCGCTGTCAGGTGTCAATGAGGTGTCAACCCGGAAGCAGAATACCGCGGCCGCCATCCAGCGTGCGCGAGCAGCCCTCGAGCAGGCACGGCTGAACCTCTCATATACTGTCGTGACAGCCCCGTGCAGCGGAAAACTCGGACGCCGGGCCATCGAGGAGGGACAGTTTATCAATGCCGGACAGACAATAACATACATTATACCTGACACACAGAAATGGGTTATTGCCAACTATAAGGAGACCCAGGTGGAGAACCTCTATGTGGGCCAGAAAGTCAGGATGACTGTCGATGCCGTTAGCGGCAAAGAGTTTACAGGCGAGGTGACAGCCATATCGGGCGCCACAGGCTCTAAATACTCTCTCGTCCCAACCGACAACTCAGCCGGCAACTTCGTCAAGATACAGCAGCGTGTCCCTGTACGCATCGACTTCACCAATCTCTCGCCTGAGGACAACGATAAGCTTGCGGCAGGAATGATGGTAATCGTGAAGGCCGAGATAAAGTGACATTCATAGATAAGCCGCAAGGCAACCGACGACGAAGCGAGAGGAAAGCGGAACTTGCTCCAGATTTCCAATTACATTCCTATGGTCAGTGAGTCCAGAGGACAAATCTCCTGAGCTTTGCTCGCCTGCCATAGCCTTTGGCGAGAAAACGAAGGCGAAGCTAATATATATAAATACAGCACCCACCATAAACAAAACTCATGCCACAAAACCCTAAAAATTTCCCGTTCTATAACTGGGTGCCCAAACCGCTTGGCATCCTCTTCCTTATCATCCTTTTCCTGCCAATGATAACGATGAGTGGTGTATATTCAGCCAACAGTGGAGAGATGATGAGCGGTCTTGGCATACAGTCAGAGCACATCTCTTTTGCCGGATTTTGCACCTCGATAGGCATGGCAGCCTTCTCTCCGTTCTTCTATGACCTGGTGTGCTACCGCCGTGAGAAGCTTATGTGCATCGTGGGGTTCTCCATACTCTTCATACTCAGCTATATATGTGCCCGCACAGAAAGCTTACTCATTCTGGCACTGTGCAGCCTACTGATGGGTTTTGTGCGTCAGGTGCTCCTGATGTGCAATCTCTTCACTCTCATCAAGTATGCCTTTGGCATAGAGGCGACACGTAATCTGACTCCGGGCTTCGAGCCTACGACAGAAGAGGGATGGGACAAGCTTGACAAGGAGAAATCAGCCTCCATGCCGTCGATATATTTCTTCTTCATGATAATCGGGCAGCTCGGCACATGGCTTACAGCATGGCTCGCCTACTCTTATGAGTGGCAGTATGTCTATTATTTCATGATGGCGTTCATGCTTGCCGGTATAATCATAGTATTCTTCACTATGCCCTATCACAAGTACCCAAAGCGTCGGTTCCCCATCAACTTCTCGAAGTTCGGCAATGTGAGCGTCTTCTCTGTGATGCTCTGCAGCTTCACATACATCATGGTTTACGGCAAGACGCTCGACTGGTATTATGACAAGACCATATGTCTCTCTACAATTGTATGCATACTCTCGACAGTGACATTCTTGTATCTCGAGCACACACGCCGCTCACCATATTTCATACTCGACGCCTTCAGGGTACGTACCATCATTTACGGCATAATCCTCTTCCTGCTGCTGATGTTCTTCAATTCGAGCGCGATGTTTGTGAATGTGTTCACCTCGGTAGGCATGTCCATTGACAATTGGCAGAACGCCCTTCTCGGCAACTGGGTCCTCCTCGGTTATTTCCTCGGACTTGTGATCGCACTTGTCTGCGGAGGTCGTGGTGTTCATCTCAAGTGGCTCTTCGCCCTGGGGTTCCTTCTTATCGGGCTTGCCTCGCTCTACATGTATTTTGAGGTTCAGACGGCCGGCCTTTACTCCCACATGAAATGGCCAGTCATTATCCGCGCCACAGGCATGATGCTCCTATACTCGCTCACGGCTGTATATGCCAACCAGCGCATGCCATACCGCCTCATGTCAACATGGGTCTGCATAATGCTTGCAGTGCGTATGGTCATAGCCCCCAGCATAGGCTCTGCCGCATACCAGAATGTCATGCAGCACCGCCAGCAATACCACATCACACGCATGGCACATGATTATGACCGTATGAATCCTGAGGCTGCCATGCAATATGAACAGACTGCCCGCGGCATGAGATATCAGGGCAGGAGCGAGAGTGAGGCACAGGCTATGGCCGCTATGTCATTGAAAGGCAAGATACAGGTCCAGGCCGTCATAACAACAGTCAAGGAAATGGCAGGATGGACATTCTACGGCTGTATAATATGTGTTGTGCTCTGCGTCATCGTGCCATGGCGCAAACGATGTCTCGAAGAGCTTACATCTGAGGTGATACAGCCTCTGGACAGACCGAAACTAATATAGGTGGATTCATATAAAAGCCCATCCATTCCCCGAGCTTTGCTCACCTACCCGTCGCCTTTACCTCCCCAACGGTCAGTGGCATGGTTCAGACGACAAGTCTCGCGTCAAAGGCTACGGGTAGGCGAGCCGAGACTTGTCCTTTGGACCCACTGACCGCAGGTAGGTAATTGGCAATGACTGAGCGAGCTCATCATTGCTCATTCGGCTTACCGATAACATTCAAAAAAATATATTTTTCATACCAGCGAGGGCGCAAAGAAAACGTTTTCTTAATCTTGTCTTTCGGCGGAAAGCCATCAATCCTATCAAAGCATTTTCTCCACGCTATCCGTGAGGATAGCCTAATGCGCCCTCTTTTTTCCACAATTCTTGCCGATACCGTTATAATTTCAGGAATGTCCCCCGGAAGTCAGGAAAACGCTTCCGGGGGACATTCCTTTCCTTGCAATGAAGCATATGTAAATGTAGGATATGAGACAGAAAAAGGGCTACGGGTGCATGAGCCTGTCGCCCCACATGAGAACACACAAAAAAATTATCCCGTCACAGTCTGGGGTAAGCCTATCGCCAGCGAAGGGAAAGCACACATCGTTATCGTTGGACGATATCCATTCGCTTAGTGAGCCCTCTATCTGTCACAGGGAAGCTCAATCGCAGATGTCCTTATACTCTCTGAGGAATTCCTCCTCTGTCATTATCCTCACGCCAAGCTTTTCAGCTTTTTGCAGTTTGGCAGGCCCCATATTGTCACCAGCAAGCACAAAGGATGTCTTGCCTGATATCGAGCCGGCGTTTTTTCCGCCATTGCGCTCTATTATCGCCTTGTACTCGTCACGGCTATGTGAGCTGAAGACACCGCTGATGACAACAGTCTGCCCCGCAAGCCGGTCTGTTGCGCATGAGTCCTCCTTTTCGATTTCCATTTTCAGCCCATAGAGGCGGAGGCGATTCACAATGTCAAGGTTACGCTCGTCATGGAAATATCTGACGACACTCTCGGCAATGACACTTCCCACGCCCTCAACCTCCTGCAGTTCTCCGATAGAGGCATTGGCAAGCTCATCCACCGACTTGAAGTGGCGTGCCAGAAGTTTTGCTGTCGTTGCCCCGACAAAACGTATGCCGAGGGCGAACAGGACTCTCTCGAAACTGATATCACGGCTCTCAGCGATAGCGTGGCATATCTTACGTGCCGAGACCTTCCTGTTCGCGTTGCCGCCCATGACCATCGTTGGAGTCAGCATGTAAAGGTCGGCGACGGTACGCACAAGTCCCCTGGCGTAAAAATCCTCTATTGTCTCTGGGCCGAGAGCCATGATATTCATGGCCTTACGCGAGATGAAATGCTCTATGCGCCCCTTCAGCTGAGGAGGACACCCCGACGAGTTGGGACAGTAATGGGCCGCCTCACCGTCATACCTCATCAGCTTGCTTCCACAGACAGGGCACGTCTCTATGAATCTGACAGGCTGCGTACCGCTCTCCCTCGCCTCCTTGTCCACTCCGACAATCTTCGGGATTATCTCCCCGCCTTTCTCGACATAGACATAATCGCCTATATGGAGGCCGAGCGAGAGTATGAAGTCCTCGTTGTTCAGCGTGGCGCGTCTTACGGTCGTCCCAGAGAGGTTGACCGGCTCCATCTCCGCGACAGGAGTTATGGCTCCTGTACGCCCTATCTGGTATGCCACACTCACGAGCCTCGTCCTCGCCCTCTCTGCCTGATACTTGTAGGCTATCGCCCATCGGGGCGATTTCGCCGTGAGACCGAGCCTTCTCTGCTGGCTCAGGCTGTTCACCTTCAGCACTACGCCGTCAGTCGCTACAGGAAGACTCGCGCGCTCCTTGTCCCAGAAGTTAATAAAATCGATGACCTCGTCAAGACTATGACACAGCCTCATGCCCTCTGACATCTTGAACCCCCATGAGCGGCACGCCTCGATATTGGCGTAGTGGTTGTCAGCTGGCAGATTGTCGCCGAGTAGATAGTAGAGATAGGCATCCAGCCCACGCTCCGCCACAACCCTTGAGCTCTGCGACTTCAATGTGCCGGACGCGGCGTTGCGCGGATTGGCGAACGGCCGCTCGCCAATATCCTCACGCTCCTGGTTGAGCCGTCTGAATGATGCCCACGGCATCAGTATCTCACCCCTAACCTCGAATGTCTCGGGATATCCTCCCTCGGAATTGGCCGCTGACATAGAGTCGGGAAGTCTGAGCGGTATGGCACGTATCGTGCGCACATTGGCTGTCACATCGTCGCCGCTGACACCATCGCCACGTGTCACAGCGCGCACAAGCGCCCCATGCTCATACGTGAGCGATATGGAGAGCCCGTCATACTTCATCTCACAGCATATCTCAAACTCCTCGCCCCCCAGCCCTCTGGCGACAGAGTCATAGAACGCCCTGACATCACTCTCGCTGTACGTGTTGGCAAGAGACAGCATGGGATAACGGTGCTCCACCTGTCTGAACTGCTGGCTTATATCGTTGCCCACACGCTGTGTGGGAGAGTTGGCGTCGTACATCTCGGGGTGCTTCCGCTCAAGGCTCTCAAGCTCATGCATCATGAAATCAAAGTCCTGATCAGAGATGACGGGGTCGTTATATACATAATAGAGCCTGTTATGCTCATGGAGCTGCTGCCGGAGGCTCGTTATGCGTTCTTGCTCAGTCATAGCGTGGATATATATATGTATTAGGTTTAATGGGATAATTGGCGGCCAGACACGTTTATTTTGTTCCAGCCGGGACGAATGACGCTTTATGCCATATGCCGAAGAAAGGCCAGTATAGTCTGTATTCTATACTGGCCTTCTTGATGTACACCCTTAGGGGCTCGAACCCTAGACCCACTGATTAAGAGTCAGTTGCTCTA
>JBJEAW010000026.1:0-26772 GCA_051869435.1 Prevotella sp.
AAATATTCAAATATTATTTAAAACTTTCTCAATCTGCACTGTTGGTGTCGGCCGCGACAGTTGGCTCAGTATTGTTTCAACCCTGCCGCCCATGCCTTTCCCACGGCCGGTAATAATATAAGGTGTGTTCTGCTGGCTGCTTGTCTTCTGTCCCCTCTGACCGCAGGGAGATAATTACCTGATAAAAATGACACCCCATGGTGGCTGAGATACCAGAAAAAATGTGTAACTTTGCGCTATGGGAAAATTTACTGACGGCATGCTGAGACGTGCCATAAGGCTCCTCGGAGAGGAGACGATATCAAATATAGCCACAAAACGTGTCATACTCTTCGGTGTCGGAGGTGTCGGGAGCTGGTGTGCCGAGGCTCTCGTGCGCTCCGGCGTACAGCGTCTGACAATAGTCGATTATGACCGTGTCTGCGTCACGAACATCAACCGCCAGCTCCACGCCACAGCGTCAACAGTAGGCGAGGTAAAGGTTGAGGCCATGAGGCGGAGGCTGCTCGACATAAACCCCGAGGCGGAGATAACAGCCATAAACAAGATGTTCTGTGAGGAGACTGCCGGAAGTTTCGCCTTGGAGACGTACGACTATATCATCGACTGTATCGACTCGCTGAAAGACAAGGTATTATTGATAAAGATGGCGACAGACACTGACGCCACATTCTTCTCGTCGATGGGCGCCGCGCTGAAGCTCGACGCGTCGCGCATACGCACAGCCGACTTCTGGAAAGTGCGTGGCTGCCCGCTCGGCGCTGCCCTCAGGAAACGCATCAAACAGTCAGGGATAACACTCCGGCGACATTTCACATGCGTCTATAGCGAGGAACTGGTTGACAACCGCGGTGCCTGCGCCCCCGACGGCACCATGCCCTGCGGGACAGACATCTGCTCATGCCCACAGCAGAAGGATGACGATGGCCTCATGCAGAAGAAGCGACGCGTGAACGGCTCGTTAGTCCACATCACCGCCATCTTCGGCATGATGATAGCCGGGATGGTCATACAAGACTGTGCGGGAGACAGCGGCGACACTGTTTGAGACGGCCAGGGCTGTGAGAAATATACCCCAGCCGAGTCCGCTATTGTCTCCCTTCCGGCCGGCCTCCTCCTTCTCCAAGATTTTTCCGCCGGACGTGGTGCCAACGGCAGTGTACCCCGTACAGACGGCGTGGCGAGGTGAGAGACAGCAGGGAATATTGCGAACAAAATGTAAGCAGTACCTCTTGTCGCGTCATACGTACTGTCTCATGCCGTCATTCAGAGCCTTTTGCCCGCTCATTCAGTACCTTTCCCGTTTTTGCCGTTGTCACAAGAAAACTGTAAGTGACACTCCCCCTCTCAGTTTACTGTCTGATAGAATCCGTAACAAATATCCGAATAGTAGGAGAGGCACCACACACCGACATGCCCAAAAATACGATTGACGGACATTTATTACCGTACCCATAAAAAGAAGACAGCCTGACATCTGCTGCTATCAGCAAGACATCAGGCTGTCTTCGTGTTGTCCCACTAGGACTCGAACCTAGTCAAACAGAACCAAAACCTGTTGTGCTACCATTACACCATGGGACAAACAGTGAAAATTAAAGTCGCTGCAAAGGTAATAAAAAAATACCTTCTATGCAAATATTTAGGCTTAATATTCAAATTATTTGGCGATGATGAGGAAGTATTTCTTCTTTCCCTGCTGTGCGAGAAGATATTTCCCGTCGAGGAGATCGGCCTCGGTGATGACGTGGTTAGCGTCAGCGAGCTTCTCCTTGTTGAGCGACACGCCTCCACCCTGAGTGAGCTTTCTCATCTCACCCTTTGACGGGAACACCTTGGCATCCTGTGTCAGCAGCTCTATGGCAGGCTTGCCTATGATGGCGTCGCGGGCTATCTCGTAGTGTGGTACACCGGCAAAGACATCGAGAAGTGTCTGCTCGTCGAGCTTCAGCAGTGACTCCTTGGTCGATTTGCCGAAGAGGATGTTTGAAGCCTCGATAGCCATGTCAAGGTCCTCACGTGAGTGAACCATCACCGTCACCTCCTCGGCGAGGCGCTTCTGCAGCGTGCGGCGGCCTGGGTCCTGGCGGTGGTCGTCGATGATGGTGTCAATCTCTTCCTTCTCGAGCGATGTGAATATCTTTATGTAGCGCTCGGCGTCCTCGTCAGGCACATTAAGCCAGAACTGGTAGAACTGGTAAGGTGATGTTCGTGTGCGGTCGAGCCAGATGTTTCCAGACTCTGTCTTGCCGAACTTGCGGCCGTCAGATTTTGTCACGAGAGGGCATGTGAGGGCGTAGCAATCGTTGCCGTTGGTGCGGCGTATCAGCTCTGAGCCTGTTGTGATATTGCCCCACTGGTCTGCTCCGCCCAGCTGCAGCTTGCAGTTCTTGTGCTCGTTGAGGTAGAGGAAATCATATCCCTGGAGGAGCTGGTAGGTGAACTCGGTGAACGACAGGCCGTCGCGTGCCTCGCCGTTGAGACGTTTCTGCACAGACTCCTTGGCCATCATGTAGTTGACGGTGATGTGCTTGCCGATGTCACGTGCGAAAGCGAGGAACGTGAAGTCTTTCATCCAGTCGTAGTTGTTGACAAGCTCTGCACGGTTTGGCGCGTCGCTGTCGAAGTCGAGGAAGCGTGAGAGCTGTTCCTTTATGCACTTCACGTTGTGTGCGAGTGTGGCCTCGTCGAGCAGGTTGCGCTCCTGCGACTTGCCTGAGGGGTCGCCTATCATGCCTGTCGCGCCTCCGATGAGGGCGAGGGGCTTGTGGCCGCAGCGCTGGAAATGGCGTAGCATCATGACACCACAGAGATGTCCTATGTGGAGAGAGTCGGCTGTCGGGTCGATGCCGAGGTAGGCTGTCACCTGCTCTTTCTGCAGCAGCTCTTCTGTTCCTGGCATCATCTGGTGTATCATGCCGCGCCAGGTTAGTTCTTCAACGAAATTTTTCATTTATCGAGTGTATAGGTGGCAGATGCTGTCAGGATGGTGGCGGCTGTCGTTTTGCTGTGGGGGCATCGGCTTGTGTCCCGCTCGTATGCCTGCCGCTGTTCTCTGCCGGGGTTATTGTTGGCTTATGCTTGTGTGGTGGTAGGGCTCGTGCTGTCGCGCTGTGGCTGTTGTGTGGCGCGCCATGTGTCATGGCACGGGGTCGTAGCCTGAGCCTCCCCAGGGGTGGCATCTCATGATGCGCCGTATGCCGAGCCATAGCCCGCGTATGGGGCCGTGCTTCACGATGGCCTGCCTCATGTATTCTGAGCATGTGGGGGTGAAGCGGCATGAGGCTGGGGTGTATGGCGATATGGCGTGCTGGTATATACATATCGGGGCGAGGAGTATGGCCTTCAGTATGCGGCTTGGGGTGGTCATGGGGCTGTAGGTGTTTGCTGTCTCTCCGCCGCTGTGGCTGTCTCCCTGCCGGGAGCTTCCTGCGGTGTCATGATTCTCTCTGTGATGCGTGACATGCGGCGTGAGAGGTCGGCTGTCGTATATTGTCTGTCGGCGAGCCATATCAGCGCCATCGCTATATGCTTCCCCTCTGTCATGAGGTGGGATGTCAGTTGTGGCGCTATGCTGAGCCTGTATATCTCGCGCATCTGGCGCTTCACCCTGTTGCGTTGGACAGCGTGTTTGAAATGGCGTTTTGATACGCTGAAGAGCACCTGTATCGGCGGTGTGCCGCCTGTGGCGCCGGCTATCTCCTGTATGATGGCTCTGACAGGGTATGCTGTTATGTGCGTTGTGTCCTTTCCGCTGAACAGATTGTCGATGAGGGTCTTGCTCTTCAGCCGTGGTGACAGTGGGTTAGTCTTCTTGGTCACGTAGGTATGCACGTAGTGCGGTTATCATTGATGGATGTTTCGGTGTGGGTGCTTGCACTGAGAGGTCATATCCATAGTCTTCTGCTGCCTTTGCTGTCGATGGGCCGAATGTTGCCACTTTCAGCGAGCCGTCCTTGACATTGGCGTCGAGATTGTCGTGGAGGGTCTTCACTCCTGTGGGGCTGAAGAGGACGACGAGGTCATAGTCGAAAGCTGCCAGCTCTTCTTCTGAGAAGTCGTCGTTGACGGTCTGGTACATAACACATTCTGTATGGTCAAGATTGTTCTCGTCAAGAATGTCCTTGATGTCGTCGTTGTGTACAGAGCTTAGTGGCACGAGGAACTTCTCCTCGCTGTGTTTCAGCATTGCAGGGACGAGGTCCTTGATCTTCCCTGTCTCTCCGAAGAATACCTTGCGCTTGCGGTAATGTGCGTATTTCTGTATGTAGAGGGCTATGGTCTCTGTGGTGCAGAAATATTTCATTGTCTCAGGAATGTTCACCCGCAGCTCCTTGGCGAGCGCGAAGAAGTTGTCTATCGCATACTTTGATGTGAACACCACGGCAGTGTAATCGGACAGGGAGACATGCTGCTGGCGGAAATCTTTTGAGCTGATACCCTCTACCTTTATGAACGGACGGAATACGAGTTCGACGTCATAGTCACGCTCAATGGCAAAATAGGGAGACTTGTCACTTGTTGGCTTTGGCTGAGAAACAAGTATTTTCTTGATCATTTTCTTGTTAGTAATTTACTGTCAGAATATTGGCTATGGTGACTAAAATGCCCCATGCAAGCAGGGGTGGTATTATTTCAAGGGTGCAAAAGTACAAAAAAAACTGCAGAAAAGCACCTTTTTTGCTGAAAAAGATTTGGTGACACTTGTAAAACAACAGTAATTTGACGATTATGATGACTACAAGCGTGTATAACAGCGCGTTTTCTATCGACATGCCGAAGTAGGCCAGAAGCAGGAGCATGGGTGTCAGAAGCACTCCGCAGAGGCATGTCAGGGTCATCTTTGTGGATGTCCACAGGCTGTTCTCACGGGGTGGGAAGAATATCTTGTTGACAGCCGACTCTGCTATGTGCTCGAAGGCGAAGAGGCCTATGATGACCCCAAGGAACATGCCCATGAGCGAGTATTCGCTGTATGTGATGTATGTCTCTGCTATGTATGTCTTGGCGTAGAAGAAGAATAGCAGGGCAAGGATGATGGTCGTGTATATCTCCGTGAAGAGAAGATAGCGCACATCGGCCGATGACTCACGCTCCCTGACACTCCCTGTGCGCACTACATGGAAGAAGTTCCTCAGCTGGAAAAGCAGGAAACGGGACGAGCGGCGCACACTGAGCATAAGCATGAGTATGCTCAGAAGCAGCAGCGGAGTCAGCACATCGTCATTGCGGAGGGTGTAGGGGACAGGGTCGCCGGCAACACCGTAGCGTCCGCCCTGAAGCTCACTGTGCAGCAGGGAGTCTTTGGCGAAGAACGTCTCCTTGTAGTATTTCGGCATAGGATTGACTGTCGCCTTCAGCTCCTTGCCCTGGTCGGGCATGAGGAGAGAGTCTATTTTCACTGGCCAGTGGCTTGTCTTGGTCGTGAAGATAGACTGTGCGGTAGAGTCTTCAGCCACCTGCAACACGCCTTGCTGGGTGTTCTCGGCTGTTTCCTGCTCCTCGCCTTGTACGGTTACGGCGGCTTTATGTAGAGAGTCTGGCTGCTGAATCATTTGTTTGCCATGCCGCGTGTTGCGCGGCGTTGTCGTTGGGGGGGGAATGGTGATGTGGTGGTGGGAGGGCGGCTTATGGTGCCATGCGGTGGGCTGTGGTGTGGGCTCATGGCGTGGCTGACGCTGCCGCATGGTGTGCCTGACAGCGTCTGGCGGTGACCGCTCGGGGGAGGGTGGGTGACTGCCGTGTCGGGCTTCCTGCCCATGCCGCCCTCTGTCATGAGGTGTCCGCCCGTATGGACGAGTTGCTGAAAAGGGAGATTCCGGCAGCCCATAGTGAGGGGGATACCGGAATCGTTCCTTCGCGTTGTATTGCTGTCGGGTGTCTTTGGGATGTCTTCTCATGGCCTAAAGGCCGCCACGTTATATGGTTATAAAGAAGACTTGGGTCAATTTGTAGGACACCTCTATGGTGCCTTGCCGTCGGTCAGCGTGCCATTAGAGGCCGAAAGCCTTCTTTATCTCATCGACACGGTCGAGCTTCTCCCATGTGAAGAGCTCTACCTCAAGCTCGCGTGTGGGATGGTAGAGCGATGTGAAGACTTTCTTCACGGTGTGCGGCTCGCGTCCCATGTGTCCGTAGGCTGCTGTCTCGAGGTAGATAGGATTGCGCAGCTTGAGGCTCCGCTCTATTGCCTTCGGCCTGAGGTCGAACATCTCTCCAATCTTCTTGGCTATCTCTCCGTCGGTCATGCCGACATGTCCCCGCCCGTATGTGTTCACATAAATGCTGACAGGCTGTGCCACACCGATGGCATAGGACAGCTGTACGAGCATCTCGTCGGCCACGCCTGCCGCTACCATGTTCTTCGCTATGTGGCGTGCGGCGTATGCGGCTGAGCGGTCAACCTTTGAGGGGTCTTTGCCTGAGAACGCTCCGCCGCCGTGCGCGCCCTTGCCTCCGTAGGTGTCAACGATTATCTTGCGTCCTGTCAGTCCGGTGTCGCCATGGGGGCCGCCGATGACAAACTTGCCGGTAGGGTTGACGAAGTATATTATGTCGTCGTTGAAGAGACGCAGCATGTTAGGGTCTTTCAGCTGGCTCTTCACACGTGGCATGAGTATGTCCTTCACGTCCTGGCGTATTGTCTCGAGCATGGTGTTGTCGTCGGCGAACTCGTCGTGCTGTGTAGAGACCACGATGGTGTGTATGCGCTGGGGTATGTTGTTGTCGTCATACTCCACTGTCACCTGCGACTTTGAGTCGGGCCGGAGGTATGTCATGACACGTCCCTCACGGCGTATGTCGGCGAGGGTCTTCATGATGAGGTGGGCTATGTCGAGCGAGACGGGGATGTAACGGTCGGTCTCGTTAGTGGCGTAGCCGAACATCATTCCCTGGTCGCCGGCTCCCTGCTCGTCCTCCACGGCGCGTGAGACACCCTGGTTGATATCGCCTGACTGCTCGTGTATGGCTGTCATGATGCCGCATGAGTTGCCGTCAAACTGGTATTCTGACTTTGTGTAGCCTATCTTGTTGATTGTCTTGCGGGCTATTGTCTGCAGGTCTATATATGCGTTTGATGTCACCTCGCCCATGATGACAACCTGTCCTGTTGTCACGAACGACTCGATGGCACAGTGGGCCGAGGGGTCATAGGCGAGAAACTGGTCGAGGAGGGCGTCGCTTATCTGGTCGGCCACCTTGTCAGGATGGCCTTCTGAGACTGATTCTGAAGTGAATAGATACATGGATATATTGTTTTTGGGGATATTGTTATTATTGGCGTTTGGTGTGGTTGGGGCTCAGGCGTTATGCCTTTGATGTCTTTGTGGCCTTGACGAGATATATCATCAGGAGTATGTACATGACGAGCGCGAGCGCCTCTGACAGAGGGTTCTCCAGCCATGCCTCGTTGACATAGTCGCAGCCGAAGAATCTCATCAGCGCCGAGACGACACCCATGAGCGCTCCGCCGGCTATGAATCCGCTTGCTATGAGCGTGCCTTTCTCTCCTCGCAGGCTGTTGACAGCATTGTCCTTCGAGCGTGTCGTGACATACCAGTTCAGCGCTCCGCCGATGAGTATCGGCGTGTTCAGCTCGAGGGGTATGAACATGCCGAGGGCGAAGGCGAGTGCCGGGATCTTCATCATGGTCAGGACGATGGCTATCAGCGCTCCTATGGCGTACAGCAGCCATGGCGCGCCGGCGCCGTTCATGAGCGGCTCTATGACAGCGGCCATGGCGTTAGCCTGTGGCGCCGCGAGCTTGCCTGAGTCGAAGCCGTAGGTCTCATTGAGCAGTATCATCACTCCTGCCACTGTCGCTGCCGAGACAAGAGTGCCGAGGAATTTCCATTGCTCCTGCTTCTTCGGTGTCGTTCCTATCCAGTAGCCTATCTTGAGGTCGGTAATGAAACATCCTGCCATGCTCAGCGCGGTACATGCCACAGAGCCCATAAGGAGGGCGGCGAGCATTCCTGTCGTGCCGCTGAGACCCATGGAGGCCATGACGACCGATGCGAGGATGAGCGTCATGAGTGTCATGCCTGAGACAGGATTCGTGCCTACTATCGCTGTCGCGTTTGCCGCCACTGTCGTGAAGAGGAACGCTATGCCGACGATGAGCACCAGGGCCACTGTCGCGAAGAGCCAGTTATGGCCCATCACACCGAGATAGAGGAACGCGCCGATGGCTGCCACTGTCACTATGATGCCGGCCACGACAACGCGGAACGACACGTCACGCTGTGTGCGTGGTGTCTCGCCTTCCTCGCCGCCCTTGCCTCTCAGCTCTCGCGAGGCGAGGCCCACGGCGTTGGTTATTATGCCCCATGACTTTATGATGCCTATTATGCCGGCCATGGCGATGCCTCCGATGCCTATCGACTTGCCGTAGGCCTTGAATATCATCTCTGGCGACATCTGCCCGACGGTCTGTGTTATGGAAGGGTCCCACTGGTTCAGCACCGTGTCGCCAAGGAACAGTGACATCAGCGGCACTATGACCCACCATACGGCGAACGAGCCGAGGCAGATGATGAAGGCGTATTTCAGGCCTATGATGTAGCCCAGGCCGACGACGGCGGCGCTCGTGTTCACCTTGAAGACAAGCTTCGCCTTGTCGGCCAGCATGTCGCCGTATGGGAGGATGCGTGTTGTGAACAACTCGTTCCACCATCCGAAAGAGCTGACGATGAAGTCATACACTCCGCCCACAAGCCCTGCCATGACAAGCGTCTTGGCCTGTCCGCCGCCTTCCTCTCCGCTGACGAGCACCTGTGTTGTCGCTGTCGCCTCGGGGAATGGGTACTTGCCGTGCTGCTCCTTGACGAAGTATTTACGGAATGGTATAAGGAAGAGCATACCGAGCGCTCCGCCCAGCAGTGACGATATGAATATCTGCCAGAAGGATGCGGTCATCTCCGGATACTTCGCCTCAAGGATGTATATGGCTGGCAGCGTGAATATCGCACCTGCCACGATAGCACCCGAGCATTCTCCTATACACTGTATGATGACGTTCTCGCCTATGGCTCCCTTGCGTTTCGTGGCTGCCGATATGCCTACGGCGATGATGGAGATAGGTATGGCAGCCTCAAACACCTGGCCCACCTTAAGGCCGAGGTATGCCGCCGCCGCCGAGAATATTATAGCCATCAGTATGCCCCATCCTACTGACCATGGGGTAATCTCCCTGTGCTCGCCCGAGGGGGACAGTATAGGCTCGTAGTCCTCGCCTTCCTTGAGCTCGCGGAAAGCGTTCTCTGGTAATTTTGCCATTCAGAAAGAATATGATAGTCTTAATATATAATGTAAATCGCGTGCAAAATTAATCATTTTTTTTAACTTGGGCGAATATTATATCATTATATTTTGAAATACAAATAAAAATGCCTACCTTTGCAGAAATCTCAAACCATAATATCATCATATGACATTCGTAGAAACAGCCCTGAGGATATTCAATCAGGCAATAGCAGATTATCATATCAAAGACGATGTGGACACCCCTATCAACAATCCCTACAAGCGTGACGAGATAGAGAACAGGCTCTATCTCAAATGCTGGATAGACACTGTCCAGTGGCATTATGAGGATATCATACGCGACCCTCATATTGACCCCTCTGAGGCTCTCTCGCTGAAGCGCCGCATAGACCAGTCGAACCAGGACCGCACAGACCTTGTCGAGCAGATAGACACATACTTCCGCCAGCTCTACAGCGATGTCAGTGTCCTTCCTGACGCCACTATCAACACAGAGTCTCCCGCATGGGCTGTCGATCGCCTGAGCATCCTGCAGCTGAAGATATACCACATGCGTGAGCAGGTGGAGCGCGCCGACGCCTCACCTGAGCATATAGCGCGCTGCAAGGCGAAGCTTGATGTCCTCCTCGAGCAGAATGTTGACCTCTCGACAGCTATCGGACAGCTTCTCGAAGATATCAAGAATGGCAAGAAATACATGAAGGTGTACAGGCAGATGAAGATGTACAACGACCCTGCCACAAATCCTGTGCTGTACAAGAAATAATCCCGTGCGCGGAATGTGACGGAGCGGCCTGCCGCCCCCAGGCTCCCCCACACCCTTGGAATCTCCCGCCGCACACCCTCCCTCAGACCATGACATATTTCCGCCGTAAGGCCAGCGCATCATATCAGGCATCCCACGACAGCCATGGGCGCATCCTTGTCATGCGCTTCTCTGCCATAGGCGATGTCGCCATGACAGTGCCTGTCGTGAAGGCTCTCGCCGCCGCATATCCTGAGACGACCATCCTCGTCGCGAGCCGTCCGTTCGCCAAGGCTTTCTATGAAGGCCTTGCCGATAATGTGGAGTTCCACGCCTTTGACCTCAAAGCCCAGCGCTATAGAGGCATGGCAGGCATGGAACACCTCTATCGTGACCTCTCGTCGCTGCAGCCAGACTGTGTTGCCGACCTTCATGATGTCTTGCGCACAAAATATGCCCGCCTGCGTTTCTGCATGGCGGGCATTCGTGTATTCCATATCGACAAGCACCGCAGTGGCCGGCGCAGGCTGACCCGCCGCCATGCCAAGACCCTCGTCCAGCAGCCGACAAGCTTCGAGAAGTATCACGCTGTCTTCGAGGCTATGGGCATGGAGTTCTCCCTCTCGCCAGAGGGAGGGCATGACATCCCTACTGTCGATGTCTCGGCCCATGTGCTGACAGAGGCTGCCCAGCGTCTCTATGACGAGATGCTCTCTAACCCTGCCGGGGCCATCGGCATAGCCCCCTTTGCCGCCCATGAGGGCAAGATATACCCCATATACAAGATGGAGCAGGTCATGGCCATGCTCATCGCTGTCCATCCGCGTATGCGCATACTCCTCTTCGGAGGCGGGAAGCGTGAGGAGGAGGTCTTCAGACAGTGGGAGTCACGCTATGCCAATGTCGTCTATGCGTCATCCCTGTGCGGAGGCATGCGCGACGAGCTGAAGCTCATGAGCCGTCTCCACTGTATGCTCAGCATGGATTCTGGCAACATGCACCTCGCCTCGCTTGTCGGCACGCCTGTGATAAGCGTCTGGGGAGCCACCCATCCTCTGGCCGGATTCATGGGATGGGGACAGAGCGAGGAGGACACAGTAGGCATGGACATGGCGTGCCGGCCATGCAGCATATACGGCAACAAGCCTTGCTACAGGGGCGGCTATCCGTGCATGAAAAAGATAACGCCGGAGCAGGTGGCGCAGAAAGTTGAGCGGTACATTTTCGCCGACAGCTGACACCCCACACCCTCCGCATGATATACAAACATAAACAACCATAACACACACGCCATGCCCTTCGCCATCCCGCCGGTTGGCACAGAGCATGGAAACAAACAAAACACAAAAACCGTTCTATCATCATGAACAAGATTATCCGTAAGGAGAGTTTCTCTGAGAATGTCTTCCTCTTTGAGGTTGAGGCACCGTTAATAGCCAAGAGCCGCAAGGCCGGACATTTTGTCATCGTGCGTGTTGACAAGCAGGGCGAGCGCATCCCGCTGACCATAGCCGACGCCGACACACAGCGCGGCACGATATCGCTTGTCATACAGAAGGTCGGGCTGTCAAGCAGAAAGATATGCGACCTTGAGCCCGGAGATTACATCCTCGACATCGTGGGCCCTCTCGGCAATGCCACCCACATAGAGCGATACGGCACAGTGCTCTGTGCCTCTGGAGGTGTCGGCACCGCCCCTCTCCTCCCTATCGTCAAGGCCCTGAAGGCTGCTGGCAACCGTGTCCTCTCGGTCATTGCCGGGCGCACGGCCGACCTCGTCATTCTCGAGGATGAGATACGCCGCCACTCTGACGAGGTCATCGTCATGACCGACGACGGCTCGCGCGGAGAGAAGGGTGTCGTGACTGTCGGCATGGAGAAGTTCATACAGCAGGAGCACATTGACAAGGCCTTCGCCATAGGTCCCGCGATAATGATGAAGTTCGCGTGTCTGACGACACAGAAGTATGGCATCCCCACCGATGTCTCCCTCAACACCATCATGGTCGATGGCACAGGCATGTGTGGCGCATGTCGTCTGACGATAGGCGGCAAGACGAAGTTCGTGTGCATAGACGGTCCGGAGTTTGACGGCTCGCTTGTCGATTGGGACGAGATGTTCAAGCGTATGCGCACCTTCAAGCGTGAGGAGCTGTACGAGGTGGAGCACTTCGACCAGCACATCCACGAGCACGCCCATCCTGAGCAGGCCACTGCCCCGGCCGCCTGCCATGCCACAGCCCATGGCAGCGAGGATGCCGCCGCAGAAGACCCCGCAAGCCTCACCGACCGTAACGCACCGTGGCGTGAGGCGCTCCGCAAGACCATGCGCCCGAAAGAGCGCACGGCCATCCCCCGTGTCGTCATGCCCGAGCTTGACCCTGAGTATCGTGCCAAGACAAGGCTTGAGGAGGTGAACACCGGCCTCTCTCCCGAGCAGGCTGTCATGGAGGCGAAGCGTTGTCTCGACTGTCCTAAGCCACAGTGTGTCGAGGGATGTCCGGTGAACATCAATATCCCGTCGTTCGTGAAGAACATAGAGCGGGGCGAATTCCTCAAGGCCGCACAGGTGCTGAAGCAGACATCAGCCCTCCCCGCTGTCTGTGGCCGCGTCTGTCCGCAGGAGAAACAGTGTGAGAGCCGTTGTGTCCATCTGAAGATGAACGAGCCCGCCGTGGCCATAGGCTATCTGGAGCGTTTCGCCGCCGATTATGAGCGTGAGTCAGGCATGGCCTCCCTCCCTGAGTGCAAGCCTCAGAATGGCATAAAGGTGGCAGTGGTAGGCTCAGGGCCTTCGGGACTGAGCTTTGCCGGCGATATGGTCAAGCGCGGCTATGATGTCCATGTCTTCGAGGCCCTGCACGAGATAGGCGGAGTGTTGAAATACGGCATCCCGGAGTTCCGTCTCCCCAACCGCATCGTTGAGGCGGAGATAGACAGCCTGCGCAGCCTCGGCGTACACTTCTATACAGACACCATCATCGGCAAGACAATCACTGTCGGTGAACTGGAGCGTCAGGGCTTCAAGGGCATATTCGTAGGCTCAGGAGCCGGTCTGCCCAATTTCATGAACATCCCTGGCGAGAACCTCATCAACATCATGTCGTCAAATGAGTATCTGACACGTGTCAACCTCATGGACGCCGCTAACGCTGAGACAGACACGCCGCTCAATCCCGCGAGCCATGTCCTCGTTGTCGGCGGCGGCAACACGGCGATGGACTCATGCCGCACGGCGAAGCGTCTTGGCGCGGAGGTGACCCTCGTCTATCGCCGTTCGGAGGCTGAGATGCCGGCGCGTCTGGAGGAGGTGAAGCACGCCAAGGAGGAAGGCATCAACTTCCTCACGCTCCATAATCCTGTAGAGTATATCGCCGACGAGGATGGCGCTGTCAAGCAGGCTGTGCTCGCCGTGATGACACTCGGAGAGCCTGACGCCTCAGGCCGCCGCTCGCCTGTTGACACAGGAGAGCGCATCACGCTCGATGTCGATCAGGTCATTGTCGCTGTGGGCGTATCTCCCAATCCTCTCGTGCCGAAGTCGGTGGAGGGCTTGCAGCTCGGGCGCAAGAACACTATCGCTGTCGATGATACCATGCAGTCGTCCCACCACGGGCTGTATGCCGGAGGCGACATCGTGCGCGGCGGAGCTACCGTTATCCTCGCTATGGGCGACGGACGGCGTGCGGCAGACAATATGGACCGCCAGCTTATGGCGACAGAGGGCTGAGGCCTTCTCTCAACAGCCGCTCGCGACCGCAATGCCCTTACCCCTGACTATGGTTTGCAGGTGTCAGCAGGCTGACACATCCATCCCCCAATGCCTTGTTTTCTTCGGGGTGATGGCATGAAAATATGACTGACGTGTGTGACAGTACGTATATATTAAGGTATATATGGCTGTCACACACGTTTTCTTTCGGCCTGTATGGCCGAAACGCCGTGCTGCCATAGGGGATTCATGTCCCACTATGTCCGGCAACATTTTCTCGGCTCATACTTGCTTGCTGTCCAGGCAAACATTCTCAACACCTTGGAATGGCTGGCTTTACTAATGGATAAGCCCCACCTGAAGTGAGAGAGGAGGCTGGAGACGACAAGAGAGGACGATGAGGACACCCCGCGGCAAAACCGCGGGGAACGGTGGCAACGAGGAAGGGAGGGAGAGAGGAAGTGAGAGAGGAGGCGAAGCCTGACACCACCTTCTTTAGGGAGGCTGCCATCCTCTTCAAGGCGATAAAGTTTCTCATTCAGAGCCAATGGGCCGCTCATTCAGAGGAAATGACCCCCTCATTCAGTATTTATGGGCCGCTCATCCAGTGCTTTTGGTGATTATGGAGCTAAAGCCTTGAGACAAAGCCTGTTGCGTGGCGGCGGCTTTTGGCAGTGCGGCGTCTTTGGCCGGAACGCTTCTGCCCGCCGCCAACCGTACAGGCTTTCATCTTCTCTCTTTCTCCCATGTGTGCCAGGTTGTCTCCGCCCTTATCTTCCCTGCCGCTTCTCGCCTATGACAGACATTGTCTGCCGCCCCTCCGGCAAATATCAGCAGACAACAACATCTTAACGCGGATATAATATCTTTGTAGCATCTTCGGGCTAATTTTGCGCCCAGATTATTAAGGCATGTTATTAATGACAAGGAACATTTTATATCCAGTAATGAGAAGCGCCAGGCTGCTCCTGCTGTTGTTTATCACGGTTATAGGGCTGAAATCATGCTGTGCCGCATCGCCTGCCGCACGGCCACGGCTCGTTGTCGGCATTGTCATCGACCAGATGAGATGGGATTATCTCCAGCGGTATTCCGGGAAATGGTGTGGCGGCGTATGCCGGCTTCTGTCTGAGGGATACAGCTTCGACAACGCATACCTGCCGTATGTCCCCTCAGTGACCGCCGCAGGCCACGCCAGCATCTTTACCGGCACGACACCAGCCATACATGGCATAGCGGGCAACGACTTCTACAAGGACGGCCGGAAAACATATTGCACCGCCGACACCACAGTGTCAACCATCGGTGCCGCCACAAAGGCGGGCGAGATGTCTCCCCGCAATATGCTCTCCACGACTATAGGCGACGAGCTCAAGCTCGCCGATACCCTCTCGCGTGTTGTAGGCGTCTCGTTGAAAGACCGTGCGTCGATACTTCCCGCGGGCCATAGTGCCGATGCCGCTTTCTGGTATGACCGTGATGCGGGGCGCTTCGTCTCCTCCTCTTATTATATGGACAGTCTGCCTGAATGGGCAGAGAGGTTCAACGCTCTCCATGGCGGTAGGGGCGATGTCAGATACTCTCCTGAGGGGATAACGCTGACGGCTGACATGGCTCTCGCCGCCATCGACGGGGAGCGGTTAGGTCAGGGCGACGGTGTCGATATGCTTACCGTCAGCTTCTCCTCTACCGACTATATAGGCCACAAGTACGGCACGATGTCCCGTGAGACAGAGGCTGTGTATATGGAGGTTGACCGCCAGCTCGGCCGCATCCTCAGCCATCTTGACGAGAAGGTGGGCCAGGGGCGTTATCTCGTCTTCGTCACGGCCGACCATGCCGCTGCCCATAACGTGCATGACATGGAGCGCCGCCACATTCCTGCCGGCATATGGAGGGAGGAGACTGTGCTCGCCGACGCCAACAAGGCTCTGAGACGCATATTCGGAATAGAGCGCGACCTCGTCCTGTCGCTGATAGAATACCGCTTCTATCTCGACCATGAGGCCATCAGGGCGTTGTCGCTTGATGAGGATAAGGTAAAGAAAGCCCTCGCCTCTCATCTTGAGCAGGACGACAGGGTCATGGCCGCCGTTGACTATTCAGATCTTGGCGTCTGTCCTCTCCCTGAGGCGATACGCCGGCGCATAGTCCTCGGCTACAACCGGAAACGCAGTGGCGACCTTATGGTCGTGATGCAGCCGGGAGTGTATGCGTTCAATGCCGACTCGTTCGACCATGGCACTACCCACGGTGTCTGGAATCCTTATGACACCCACATCCCCCTGCTCTTCTACGGATGGAATGTCCCTCATGGCTGCTCCCCGGCCCATGTGAGTGTGGTGGATATCGCCACCACCGTATGCTCTATGCTCCAGATACAGCAGCCTAACGGAAGTGTCGGCGAGGTGCTCCAATTCAAGTAGAGTGGCAATGTGTGGGCATTGTGATTCGCTGACGGGGCTGTCACATATCCCCAACCACCAGGAGCGGAGTATAAAGGTGGGTTCTATTAATTTCCACCGTCAGAGATGTTTATTGATTAGGGAGAATAACCCCCGCCTAAATTCTTAACAATGTAATATTGCTGTAAATATGTGTTAACAAATCTGCCGTACCTTTGCGGCAGATTTTTATTTATATAACAGTTATGAAAAGATTGAGAAGAAGATTGTTTTCAGCAATGTTACTGATTTTTGTGGCTACGGCGTCACTCGCCCAGACCACAGTCAAGGGACGAGTCACTGACATGCAGGGCGAGCCGATCGCCGGGGTCACAGTGTCTCTCCAAGGCCAAAACCAACCCTTGTGCCTCTCAGACGCTGAGGGCGGCTACACGTTCAAGACACAGCAGAGCCTCGGCAACAAGGACCGGATAGTGTTCTCGTCTGTCGGTTACAAGAAGAAAAGCGTGACGTATAACGGCAAGGCCGTCATAGACGTGACGCTTGATGATGACGCTGTCGCGCTTGACAACGTTGTCGTCACTGCCCTTGGCATCAAGCGTAGCGAGAAAGGTCTGGGCTTCTCCACACAGACTGTCAGTGGCGACGACATATCGGCCACCATGCCGAGCAACTGGTCGCTGGCCCTGCAGGGTGAGGTGGCCGGACTTAATGTCACTACGGCCGGAGGCCCGCTCTCCTCGTCAAAAATCAGCCTCCGTGGCGATGTCTCGATGAATATCGGCGGCAACAGTGCTCTCGTCGTTGTCGATGGTGTGCCTCTGTCAAGCCCGATGAACAATCCGGGCGGCTCATACGGCGCGGGCGGAAACTCTGAGGGCTCTGTCGATTATGGCAATGGATTCTCTGACCTCAACCCTGAGGATATAGAGAGCATACAGGTGTTGAAGGGCGCCTCGGCCTCTGCGCTTTACGGCTCGCGTGCCGCTAACGGTGTCATCATGGTGACGACGAAGAGTGGGCGTAAGAGCAAGAAAGGCATAGGCGTGACGTACAGCTTCAACCAGTCATGGGATGAGGCAGCCCATTTCCCCGACTATCAGTATGCCTTCGGCCAGGGCGTGGCAAAGAACATCGGCGGCAAGACGACAGCATGGGCAGGACAACAGTACTACTCTTACGGCACGGGCGACGACGGCCTGGCAAGCACATCAGGCACAAGCTCGGCCTTCGGCGCTAAGTTTGACGGGCAGATGTTCTACCAGTATGACCCGGAGAAAGAGGGCAGGGCTGACGAGCCCACCCTGTGGCGCCCTTATACCGACAACCACTCAGGGCTTTTCCAGACAGGCCACACATCGACCCACTCGCTCTCTATCACCGGCAACGGCGACCGTGGGGACATGAGGCTGTCGCTGACATACAGCAAGAACGGGTGGATTCTGCCCAACAGCGGCTATGACCGCCTGACGGTGTCGTTCGCAGCCAACCAGCAAGTGTCAAAGCGACTTAAGGTCAGCGGCCGCGCCTCATACACGTACAGGGATGTCGAGAACACTCCCTCGCTGACATACAACAGCAACTCAATATCCTATTTCCTCATATTCATGAATCCGAACTTCGACCTTGAATGGTTCAAGCCCATGTGGTATAAGGGTCAGGAGAATGTGAAGCAGATACGCCCCTTCTCAAGCTATCTCCCCAACCCGTACGTACTGCTTTACGAGGCTGAGAATCCGGCACAGAAACACACGTTCATGGGAAACGCGAGCGCCACATACCAGATAAGCCGCAACCTCGACTTCATGGTACGCTCAGGCATACAGCTCACGGCACAGATGCAGGAGCAGCACCGTCCGTGGGACGACAAGGTCTTCCCCGACGGATTCTTCAAGAAGCAGAACATCTTCGACTATGAGGCCAACAGCGATGTCCTGCTCTCGTATCATGACAGCTACGCCAACGGCATTCACCTGAACGCCTCGGCAGGCGGCAACATGATGGTCTCCTATTATGACCTCCTCTCGGCGTCAGTGACAGGACTGAACACTCCGGGAGTATATAAGCTCGCCAACGGTGTGAGCGACCCGCTGGTAAAGACCACCGTCAACAAGAAGCGTGTCAACAGCCTCTACTTCACCGCCAACCTCGCTTACCGCGACATGCTCTTCCTCGATGTCAGCGGACGTAACGACTGGTCGTCAACGCTGCCGGCCAAGAACCGCTCGTTCTTCTATCCCTCTGTCAGTCTCAGCGCCATGGTCAACGAGATGGCCAAGCTGCCTGACTTCATCTCTTACCTCAAGCTGCGCGCCTCGTGGGCACAAGTCGGAAACGACACTGACCCCTACCGCACGGCGCCATACTATTCGACAAGCGATTTCGCCGGCTCTCTCGTCAAGAGCTCTACACTCTATAACGCCGATTTCAAGCCTGAGACATCTGACAGCTGGGAGGGAGGCTTCGACATACGTTTCTTCAAGGGAAGGCTCGGCCTAGACTTCACATACTACTACAACCGCACGAAGAACCAGATTCTGAACGCCCCGTTCGACCCTACCACAGGCTACACGAAAGGCATCATCAACTCTGGATGTGTCACGAACAAGGGTGCGGAGCTTGTCGTCCGTGCCACTCCCGTCAAGACTGGCTCGTGGGAGTGGAACACGACACTCTCATGGTCTATAAACCGCAACCGCATAGAATCGCTCGCCGAGAACGCTGACGAGCGCCAGATCATAGGCTCGTATGTCAGCGGCAATGTCTATCTCATCGGCACCGTAGGGGGCACGACGGGCGACATATGGGGCTACAAGCTGAAGCGTAATCCGGAGGGCGAGGTCGTCATAGCCTCTACCGGACTGCCCGACCGCCCCTCTGAGATAGAGTATGTGGGGTGTGCCCTCCCGAAATGGAAAGGGGCTTTCAACACCTCGCTGAGATACAAGGGCCTGAAGCTCACGATGCAGTGGGACGGACAGGTGGGCGGCATCACCTACTCACAGTCACACCACAAGATGTGTGAGCAGGGACACATCACAGAGACATTGAACGGACGCCTGCCCGGCACAGAACTCTATCTCGACATCACCAACCCGGAGATATTGTCGCTATTCGAGCAGCAGAAGATTACTCCCGTGGAGGGCGTATATACCATAGCGCCGGGTGTCATAGACAACGGCGACGGCACATACTCGCCCAACAAGAAGATTGTCACCCTTGAGGCTTACTATAAGGAATACTACCGCATAGGCAATGTCGAGACCAACTCGTTCAAGAACAGCTACCTCAAGCTGCGTGAGCTGCGCCTTGACTATACCGTGCCGAAGAAGTGGCTTGCCAAGACATTCATCGAGTCTGCCACGGTAGGGCTCTACGGGCGCAATCTCCTCTGCATCACAAGCTATCCGATGTTCGACCCTGAGACGGCATCGCTCGACGGCAACTCGTTCGTGACAGGCGTTGAGGTGGGCACACTGCCCACAACACGCTCATACGGACTGAATGTGAAGATAGGCTTCTAAACAATACTGTTCACCCCCACCATAATAACAATAACGCATAACAATGAAGAAGACATTATATAAGGTTCTTGTCCTGCTGATGGGATTCGCCATGATACAGTCGTGCGAGTCGATGGACGAGACAAACACTGACCCCACACGTATGGATGAGGCTAACGCCGGCAGCTTCCTCGCGCCGGTCATCTATAACATGAGTGTCTATACATGGCAGAGATATAACAGCTATACGTTCCAGCTGATGCAGTGTCTCGTCACGACCAATTCCACCAACGGTGTCGGATGGTATAGAATCACCGACACGGCTGGCGACGGCGCCTGGACACAGTATTATAAATGGCTTACCAACGCCAAGGCCATATATGACAACGGCCTCGCCGTCGGCGACCCTAACTACCAGGCGATAGGCATGACACTCCAGTGCTGGATGTTCCAGACACTCACCGACGCTTTCGGGGCCATTCCTGTCAGGGAGGCCTGCCGTGGCGACGAGCAGCTCTACTATCCCCAGTTCGACTCACAGGAGGATGTTTACCATATCATCATCGACTCTCTCGATGCCGCCAACCGCCGCTTCGTCCCTTCGAAGGGACTGAGGTATAACGACTCTGGCGACATGCTCTACTGTACGAGTGGCAGCGATGCCGAGGGTATTGCCAAATGGAGGAAGTTTGCCAACTCTCTCCGTATGCGTGCCCTCCTCAGAGTGATTGACGTGCCGGGCATGAATGCCGCCGTGAAGCTCAGGGAGATGGTCGAGAATCCTGAGGAGTATCCAGTCTTTGAGAGCAACGCCGAGTCGGCCATGACATATATCTCAGGTGTCGCTCCTTATGAGGCACCCATGACACGCCCCTCAGACCTCAGCTCGTACAAGCAGCTCTCAGAGTTCTTCATCAACCCTCTGAAAGAGTGGAACGATCCCCGTCTCCCCATCTTCGCGCTTAAAGCCTCAAACAAGGACGAGAACGGGAATACTGTGAAAGACTATGTAGGCCTGCAGAGCGGATATGCCGACATGCCCACCATCAACGGCTCTGCCCCCAATGCCGCCACGCTGGCCACCGCACCACAGAGCATAGCGCTCATGACATACTCTGAACTGCTCTTCATAAAGGCCGAGCTGGCACAGCGGGGCATCATACACGACGACGCCCAGCAGCTGTACGAGGAGGCCGTGAGGGCCAATATGGAACAGTGGGGAGTAGAGTTGCCGGCAGGCTATTTCGACAATCCCAAGGCGGCATACGACGGGACATTGAAGCGCATCATGGAGCAGAAGTTCTATGCCCTCTTCTTCATCGACTACCAGCAGTGGTTCGAGTATAACCGCACAGGATACCCCGATGTGCCCACAGGCCCTGGCGTGGCCACGGGCGACGCTATGCCTTACAGATACAAGTACCCCACCATACTCCAGCGCATGAACCGCGAGAACTACCTGAAAGCCGTGGAGATGATGGGGGGAGACGAGATATCCACCAGAATGATATGGCAGAAGAGATGACAGACAGCTGGCGGGAGATTCATCCCCCGGCAGCGTCCTGTCTGATAAAGATGGCAAAACGTAACACTTACGGTGGTAAATAATAGAACTCACCTGTTAATCCTATTTACGGTGAGAGTATAATCAAACCTCACCAGAAAATTATCAAGAAGATGAGAAAGACTATCTTGACCGCCCTCATGCTTGTAGCGTCGCTCGGCATATGGGCAGAAGGCGAGAGCGCGTCAGGCGCCGCTAACCATCATTTCGTCTTTGAGGTGTATGGAGACATACCCGACGTGAAACCCACTTTTGAGGAGCAGCACCCGCTCGGCAAAGTGGTAAGCGACAAGTGGAACACATTCATAGCCAACTACACCTGTGTCTATGATGTCGAGGTAGGGCTGTCAGGCTCTGCCACAGAGATACGCAAGCCTGCCGTGTTCAAGGCCGTAGGGCGCGCGGACAAGTATATACGCAAGCAGGTCAGGGACGGGGCGATGGGCCGTGAGACAGCCGTTGCCATCATGACCCATATCCTCGACTGTGCCAATGTCATATGCTTCGATGACGAGACAGCCGCGTTTGAGGCTTATGTGCGCAAAGCCAAGACAGGACAGGATGTCGTGGACGCTTTCGCCAGTGTAGAACTAAAGCAGATGTGACCATGAGACCTTACCCGACCAGAATCTTCTCCCTCCTGCTGCTCCTTGCGGCAGCGGCAGGGCCTTCGTATGCAAAAGACTATATGTTCAGCGGCCGTGTCGTAGCTGACGGCCGTGGAGTGAAGGATGTTGTCGTCACCAACGGCGTGTCATTCTGCCTTACCGACGACAAGGGCCGATGGACACTGGAGACAGACACGTGTGTCAGCAAGTTCGTGTATATCTCCACTCCGTCCGGCTACAATCTGCCCGCCGTCAAATCGATAGCGGCATTCTACGTCCCCGCCTCACGCCTCGTGGCAGACGGGGGGAAGCATGACTTCGTCCTCACCAAGCGCCAGAAGCCCGACAAGACATTCTATTTCCTGCCGATATCTGACCCTCAGGTGAAGACAGCCGAGCATGTCAAGATGTGGAACAGCCAGACCATCCCCGACCTCCTCAACACCTCAAGAGAGCTGGCAAAGCGTCATGAGGTGGTCACCATGACCCTGGGCGATATCGTATGGGACAACATGAAGCTCTTCGACGACTATCGTGAGTCGATGGCACAGCTGCCCGTTACAGCATTCCAGTGTATCGGCAACCACGACTTCGACAAGCGTTTCCAGGCGCTGAACAATATGCCTTACTCCTCGCCCGTGTACGGCGAGATGGCCTTCAGCAGACATTTCGGCCCTACTGACTACTCGTTCAATATAGCCGGTGTGCATGTCGTGACGTTGAAGAATATCAACTATATGGGCGGCAGGAAGTATCGCGAGCAGATAACAGAGGCACAGCTTGAGTGGTTGCGCCGTGACCTCAGCTATGTCCCAAAGGGGTCGATGGTGATACTGAACATGCACGCCGCCGCATGGAACACACAGGAGACAGAGGGCAATGTCATCAATGCCGCCAGTCTGGCCGAGGCGCTGCGGGGCTACAAGGTGCATGTCTTCACCGGCCACACACACTTCTTCCAGAACAACCAGCCGTCGCCTGACATCTACGAGCATAATATCGGAGCCGCCTGCGGAGCATGGTGGCGAGGCGGTGTCAACCGCTGTGGCGCGCCTGACGGGTATATGATTGTCGAGGCGTCGGCAGACACCCTCATGTGGAAATACAAGCCGACAGGCGACACTGTGGGGAAGCAGATGAGGCTGTATGGCGTCGGAGAGTTCCACACCCAGCCCTTTGAGGTTGTCGCCAACGTGTGGGACTGTGACAGCGCGACCACTGTCGAGTGGTATGAGGATGGCGTGTGCCGCGGCAGGATGGAGCGTTTTGACGATACCGACGAGGCGTATCTCGCCACTCTCACCGACAGGGACAAGCGCTGCCTGACGACACATCTCTTCCGTGCGAGGCCATTGCTGACGACACGTGAGGTGAAGGTAGTGGTGAGAAACAGGTTCGGGGAGACATTCACAGAGACAATCAGCCCCCACCGCGCCTACTATAATCTGCCTCCCGATTCCATGCCACGCCCCATAGCCCATAGGGGATACTGGCGTGCGCCAGGGTGTGTGCAGAACTCGCTCGCCGCCCTCAAGGCCGCAGCCCGTGCTGGCATATATGGCTGTGAGCTTGATGTCCATGCCACGGCCGACGGGGAGATAATCGTCAACCACGACCCGCACATAGGCGGGCTGCCCATATCCACGACACCTTACGCCCAGCTCGCCAAGGCTCGTCTGGCCAATGGAGAGCGCATCCCGACCCTCGCCTCATATCTCGACGAGGCAGGGAGGCATCCGCAGATGAAAATCATACTCGAGATAAAGGACCAGCAGTCTGACTCGGCCAATGCCTGTCTTGCGGCCAAGGCTGTTAAGATGGTACGCGAGAGACGCATGGAAACACAGGTGGAGTATATATCGTTCAGCCCGTACGTGTGTGACAGGGTGCTGGGCGAGGACTCCACAGCATACGTGGCCTATGTCGGAGGGAAGATGACGCCCAAGGAGGCGCATGAGCGCGGATACCGTTGCATAGACTATTCGCTCGCCATATTCCTGAAGCATCCTGAGTGGGTGAGCCAGGCACACGCCCTCGGCCTCCACGTCAATATATGGACTCCGGACACTGAGGAGGAGAAACGCATGGCCAGAATCCTACGCCCTGACTTCATGACGACCGACGAGCCGGTGGAGTAAAGCCCGTCTGCTATCTTGCTTTGGAATACAAGTGTTCTGGACATGTATTGCATACCTCTTCATCCGAATAAGTGTTTCATCTTGCCGTAGAGATACATTCTCTCTGCTGTAGATATTCATTCTCTCAGCTGTAGAGATAAGATAGAATGGGGAAGACACCCTATCCTCTTTGAGGCTGTGGTGTCTTCCCCATTATTATATCACGTTTTCCCGAAACAGACTTCCGCCGTCGTGGCTTATGCCGTGAAGTCTTGCTCGTCTATTGTCTCCCCGTGGCCATTGACTGTGCGCCAGTGGACGATGTTGCGTGCCGCAGATGATATTGTGGCCCCACACTTGGTGATGTTGCGGCCGTCGGCCTCATAGGGGATGGCATATCCCTTTGAGTCTATCTGCTTGAGGGCGTTATCTAACGTGTCGTCAACCTTCAGCTCGATGACAAAGATGTCTGTCTTGGTCTTTATGACCACATCGGCACGCCCGAGGGTACTCCTCACCTCTGTATCCACAATGGAATTGAGCATGGAGAAAGTCATGTACATAAGCAGCTTGTAGAACGACTCGCGGCTTTCCTTGTCATCCCATTCCTCCTTGGTGATGATGTCGTATGGTATCTTGGCTATGTAGGCACGGAGAGCTGACAGCGCACCGGAGAGGTTACCGCCATACAACAGTGATGCCATATTGCGTATCAGGGTGTTGTTGTCGGCTGTGGTGCGTCTCAGAATCATCGGCATCAATCCCCCGACCATGCCCTCTCTTACTTCCTGGTTGGGAAAGTGTAGCGTGTATGCCTTTAGGAGTGGGTTGTAAGAGTAAATTGTCAGATAACCGCTCTGATACAGAAGTGGCATTGGCGTTGAGGCGTTTTCGCACGACACATTAAACTCGTTGATTCCCACTTCCACCCCATCATACTCCAGAGCTGTCTTTATTGGATAATGTATCAAGTGGTCTATCAATGATGTCATTGTGCACGATTCAAACCAGTAGTGGTCAGTCGTCCGCCCGTCAAATGCACGCAGCACGCTGAACGGGGCATATACGTCCTCGCTTTTGCGTGAGAAATGATACCCGTCGTAGTTCTTCTTCAGCAAGGCGTATGCCTCATCCGTAGTGATTTGCAACGCCTCGGCATAGTCCTCCACACATGGCCGCAGGACTGTGTCGAGCTCATTCTGTGTGATGCCGCAAAGGCCGGAATACTCGTCGTACATTGATATCTGGGTCAAGTTGTTCAGCTCAGAGAATATGCTCAGCTGTGAGAACTTTGTCACGCCAGTGATAAAGACGAACTTCAGTGATGCCCCCTCATCTTTCAACACCTGATAGAACTCCCGTAACATCATACGCATGGATTCCAACAGCTCTGGCTCATATATCAGGCGCATAATAGGAGCGTCATACTCGTCGAGTATAACCACAACTTTCTCACCCGTCTGCTCATAAGCACGATGAATCAAGCCACGGAACCGCGCTCCAGGGGTATCCTCAGAAAGATTTCTCCCATATATCCTCTCATAATCAGAGATGAAGTTCTCCAACTTAGACTTAGCCTCCAGAATAGTGCAGTTTTTCAACCCACTCATAATGAAGTGAAGCACAGGATATTTCTTCCACTCTTTCTCAAGCTCCATTATCTTCAGCCCCTCGAACAGCTCCCTCTGTCCCTGGAAATAAGCCTTGAACGTATTGCACAGCAATGACTTCCCGAAACGGCGGGGACGTGCAAGGAAGACATAGTTGTATCTGTCCGTGAGGTCATAAATCATGTCCGTCTTGTCAACGTACACCAGGCCGTTCTCGCGAATCAGCTGAAACTGGTCGGTATCAACAGGGTATTTGAATCTATTCTTTATCATCGGCATTCTGCATTGATGTTGGCTATTCCACCGCAAAGTTACATAAAAAAATAAGATAATGCAAAGCGGAAGCGTCTTTTTCTTGCTGTTGTCTGCTCCGTATGTCCCCATACGTGTGTTCTGGACATGCTCGCCAGAGTGTCTCATGCCTCAAGAGCAGGCCAGACAATGGGTGGGTTCTATTAATTCGTTTTATTGGATTTCGGAATTTATTTTCGAGGGCAAATTGTAAGTTGAAGAGGGAGCGTAGCGGGCTACGTGACCGATGCGACTTGCAATTGGAACCGAAAAGAACCTGAAAGACGATAAAACGTCAATCCCATACTAAATGAAAATCTTGACGGTGGGAATTAATAGACCCCACCAATAGTACGGCCATTCATGTTGCTTACAGTCTGAAAGCTGTGGAGGGGCGGCTGCTTACAGTTTTCTTGTGATACCGGCAATATCGGTAGAGGTGCTGAATGGGCGTGCAGGAGATACTGGATGAGACGGCCATTCAGTAGCGATGACGGCGCAAGAGATACTGCTTACAGATTTCATTTTCCGTCTTCTGCCGCCATGGTCCCCGTCTGTTGTCTCCACAGCCTCGTCCATCCGGCCGGATGCCCTGTCCTATCTGTCAGCTTTTCGTCCCCGGGGCGCTCGCTTTTATTCCGCCCCGCAATGTGCTCGGTATTTCCTGATCATTGCTGTCCGGTAAAATTATTTTGGGAACAATTCATGGTTTAGCCGGACAGCCAATAGGATAAATAATTGTCCAACAAGCCTCGAAGAGGCGCGACCGTTAGAAACCCCACCTGAAGTGAGGGAGGAGGCGAAGCCGACGACTGAACGAAAGGTGGGGTGAACAAGATAACTCTATAACGAGAGCTTCGAAGAAGCGACACACGTCCACTTATAATGTCAATCCATCGTATATCCTGAGTCTATTGGCGTGTGTCGCCTCTCCGGGGCTTTACATTATT
>JBJEAW010000027.1:0-26508 GCA_051869435.1 Prevotella sp.
TGTAAATGCCTGAACAGCAATAAGAACGGCTTTTAGACTGTCAAACTTGGGTTAAATGCGGTAGGTCAAAAGCCTGATTTTTTACAGTCACATACATTTCTCCTCACGTAAAGCGTCCATATAACTACTTGATATACAACGTGTAGCTATATGGACGCTTGTGGTGTGGGATAGTATGCGGGCGCTGGAGCGCGGAGAGCCACACCTTGTGCGGCTGTGTGTGTGGAGATGTGCCATCAGTTCCCCTCCCCCGGCAGCGTGTCTCAGTGTATCTCTCTGTCGAGGCTCTCGTCGTTGATGACGAGAGGGCGGTCGATGGCGGCGTTGAAAGATATTATCGTCTCTGAGCGTGAGAGGCCGAGTGGCTGTAGCTTGTCGTGTATGACGGTGAGGAGGTGATGGTTATTGTGGGTGTAAATCTTGATGAACATGTCGAACCCTCCTGTAGTATAATGGCACTCGACCACCTCAGGTATCTGTCGTAGGGCATCGACGACCTGATCGAACTTTGAGGGGTCTTTCAGATAAAGGCCGATATACGCGCATGTCTCATATCCGATTTTCTCAGGGTCGATAATAAACTGTGAGCCTTTGATTATTCCTGTCGATGTGAGCTTCTGGATGCGCTGGTGGATGGCGGCGCCGCTTACATTACATGCTCTCGCCACCTCCAGGAACGGGACACGCGCATCCTCACTTATCATCCTTAATATCTTCTTGTCGAGATAGTCAAGTGAATATTTTGCCATTTTATGTATATGTATAATGTTTTGTTTGGTTACAAAGGTAATAAAAATATCATACAGATGTGGCGCGCGTTATGGTTTTTTAATATTTTCTGTCGCAGAATAATTGATGTGTGACACGCCAGCCTCCCTGAGGGCTGTCTTCACGTCAGAGATGATGTGCAGGGGGACGGAGCGGTCGGCTTTGACGCTGACGGTATAGTCGGTCTGCTCGTCGGGTGGCAGCATTTCCCTGTCCCTATTGACGTGATATGGTATCGAGGCGGGGGTGACGGCCTTGTCGCCAAATAGGAGCTTTATGTCTCCGCTGGCGTCAGTGCCTATATACAGGTATGAGACAGTATGACGCCGTTCTGTCTTCTGAAGGTTGGTTCCGTCAGGGGGGAGGATATGGAGAGTGGCGTCGGTCTGCCGCATGTGTGTCACGAGCATGAAGAAGAAGAGGACGGTGAAAATGAGGTCGGGCAGGGCTGAGGTGTTCAGCTCGGGGACATGTCTGTGTGGGTGGTGGCTCAGTCGCATGGAGAGTTTGATGATATGTGAGGAGGTGGGAGGAGGAGGGATTGGCGGTTGGGGAGCGAGACGGAGAGAGCAGGAGGCATGGGGGCGTTATTCTACAAACTGCTCGCTGATGCGCTGTGGATAGCGGTCTCTTATCTCCTGTTGTCTCTGGGGGCTGCATCTGTCGAAAGGCATGTGGTAGAGCGACCTTGCGGCATCGTCGCGCACTCTACGGTATGTCTCCACTATGGCGTTCTGGAGATGGAAGTATGTGTTGTAATCGGCTCTTGTGGATGCCATTATCTCTATGATGTGCTGGCGGCCCTTGTCCTTTATGAAACGGGCCATCTCGCTCTCTAACTCTTCTGGGGAGACTGGCTCGGAACCTACGGAGAGCTTGTTGTCACATGAGATGGATACCGTGATGACATTATCGCGGTCAACATCCTTTGGCGGTATCTCCCTTGTCGTCTCTCTCGGGGGCAGCTGGCGGCGCAAGACTCTGTCTGTGTCTATTGATGTCGTGACGAGGAAGAAGATTAGGAGCATGAACGATATGTCGGCTGTCGCGACGGTATTGAGCTGTGGGACACGGCGCCTGCGGCGCTTGCGCCATACATTCTTTATTCTCATACTACGGTCGATGGCATTATTATTTTTTTTACATAATGTGACGCGCTTCTCAGGCGATTCACTCCGCGGCTCCCCCTCCCTCGCTTTCCTGCCGTCTGACATCACGGCTGCTGTTGTCGAGCCGCTTTCTGGTGGCTTTGGGGGACATCGGGCTGATGTTTCCTTTCTGCTTGTGTCTGTAATGTGGGCGCACCATGGCACGGAGCGTCACTTTTATGCCCCCGTTCTTGACGAAACTGTATATTATGGACACTACTCCCGCCAGCAGGACTATGACACCTGTCAGGACGAACATGCCTGCCACCCTGATCCATAAGACATCGGTAAAGTCTTTTGTGCCGATACGTACGGGTGACACGCTGGCAAACAGAAAAGACAGCAACATGAGGAGGATGACGGACAGCACGATAAGGATGTTTATCTTGCGGACGGGGATGCCATGTACCCTGCCTGATGTATGGCCGAGCATCCTCATGCGGCGCACAACAGACCATGCGGTGACGCCTATGGATGCAGCCAGAGCGAGATACATGAGGTATATGACAAGGCTAATCATGGTGTATTATCTCTAAAAGATCGATAGATGCCTGCTCCATCTGGGAGGTTATATGCTCAATTCTCGATATTATATAATTGTAGAACACTTGAAGGATAATGGCCACGATGATTCCGAATATTGTCGTTATAAGGGCCACCTTCATGCCTCCGGCGACAATACGTGGGCTTATGTCACCGGCAATCTCGATATTGTCGAACGACATGACCATCCCGATGACAGTGCCGAGGAAACCTAAAGACGGGGCGATTGTGATGCAGAGTGTTATCCATATACAGCCCTTCTCGAGCCTGCCTACCTCCACGTCTGCATACGACGCTATGGCACGCTCTATATCGTCTTTCCGCTCAGACGAGTGGAGCATACCTTGCAGGCATATGCTCGCTATGGGGCCACGGGTGTCGCGGCAATACTCTATGGCTTTTTCCAGCCCTTCTGACTTGTATATGCGCTCCAGCCCCGACATGAATGTCTTTGTGTTTATATCTGCCAGAGCGAGATATATGACGCGCTCTATGCAGAATGTCAGGCCAATGATAAGGGTTATGGCCACAATGGACATGAAGACGGGGTTACCTTCAATAAACTTCGTCTTTAAGGCGTCGTTCATAGAGCCTGCCGTCTCTTCTATCTCCTGTGCCGAGGCTAATGCCTCGGTAGAGAACAGTGTCAATGCTGTAAGGATTGCAGATGTGTGTCTCATCATTCTATGTGTCTTTTTAGGTGGTGGTGGGGTGTCACTTGCCTTTCTTTTTCGCTGATTTTGATTGTTTGCCGTATCTGGAGTTTATACGTTGTATGGACTTTGCCGCTTCTGTATGGTCGGGGCAGAGCTTCAGGGCTTTATCGTAATTAAGGATGGCAGCGCCATAAAGATTCTCATGCTCACACTCACGTCCCATAGCGACATATTCTGTGGCAAGCTCGGCAAGAAGCTCCATGCGCTCCTTGTCTTTTCTTTCCATGGCACGCAACTGGCGTTTGAGCTTTTTCCTCTCTGCCTCAAACATTTCTTCTTGCTCCTTCAGAAGATGTTTATACGACAGGGCTTTGGACAGCTTGCGGCGTAACAGCCTTTGCGCTGCTGGCTTCTCTATGTCGTACCGCTGGTGTATGGCTTTGAGGAAATGATCGAGCGCATCCTGGGTGTCTCCACGCTCGAAAGCTTTTATGGATGCTGCATACTCGCGGTCTGCGCATGAGTCTTTCATTGCGGCCTCGTATATCTTGCCGTCGTTATAGTGTCTCGCGAATGCCTTGACATCAGCCTTGACAAATATGTCTCTCTGGCTTAACGGCGTCTTTAGCGTGATGCCTTCCAACGAACGGCATCTGGATAGCGCGACATATGTCTGTCCGCCTGCAAAGGCACCGCCGGTAAAGTCTATCCTGACGTTGTTGAATGTGAGTCCTTGTGACTTATGTACTGTAATAGCCCATGCCAGACGTATCGGGAATTGTGTGAATGTGCCAAGCTCCTCTTCCTCAACCTTTTGTTCCCGCTCATTATATGTGTATCTGATGTTCGACCATATCACACGCTCGACATCACACTCACGACCATTCTCAAGCCTGATGCCTAATTTGTCGTCGGCAATGGATGTGACAACGCCGAGCGTGCCGTTAACCCATTGATGCTCAACATCGTTTTTGATGAATATCACCTGTGCCCCCAGCTTTAACTCCAACGTGACAAGTGTCGGAAGCATTCCTTCAGGGAACTCTCCATCTATCATGCCCTCAAACGAGGTCACATCGCCTGAGAGCTTGTCAAGATGTTTCTGGTTGATATAATCAACGCTGTCTCTTCTTGTTGAGAGCGTGATGGATAGCGACCCTCCTCCAGTTGTCGCGGGATTTATGATGTCGTCGCCGTCATGCATGACACGGGAGTTTATGACATCAAGATCATGGAGTGTCGCGCGTGATTCTCTTATCCTGTCAAGAATACCGATGAAGGCAATGTCTTTCTGCCTATATACCTTCGTGAGCTCTATGCTTACCAGATGCATCTCCTGCCATACATGGGCCGAGAAGAAAAAACCAGAAGGGTAATAGGGCATAATGAGTTTGCGGTCATCTTCTCTCAGCACAGGCTCCAATTGGAATATGTCTCCTACAAGCAGCATCTGCTTACCGCCAAAGGGCTGTCTCATATTCCGGGAATATATACGCAAGACCTTGTCGATAAAATCTATTATATCAGCTCTTACCATGCTGATCTCGTCTATTATTATCAGCTCAAGTTCTCTTATCAGCCTGATTTTCTCCGCATTATATTTCAGTGTGCTCTTGATGTTGCGGCGGCTGTACTGGATGTCCTCTGGAACGATGGGGTGGAAAGGTATCTTGAAGAATGAATGTAGTGTCTGGCCTCCCGCGTTGATCGCCGCTATGCCTGTCGGGGCGAGAATGACATGCTTTTTCTTCGTGTTTTGGTCGATGTACCTCAGAAAAGTTGACTTTCCTGTCCCTGCCTTCCCTGTCAGGAAGAGCGAGTTCTGGGTGCGCTCAATAATCGTGAGCGCACTCTTGAGCTGTTGGTTTGAAAGGTCAATATGGGTCATCTAAACAGTTTTGTTTCGTATCAGAAGACGTATGAGATACATAAATGCAGCTCCATGTCTCACTGCCTCCCTGTATCATGATGTGAAGTGTGAATGTGAGTGTCTGTTCGTGTGAGAGAGGGGGTGTGAGCGGCATTATTCCCTCTTACAGGTCTTCAAGCCTTATCTGCTGTTCTTTCGGCTTTTCTGGCTCAGGCACGACATTCATTGGCTTATGGATGGGATTTCCATTCTCGTCAACTTCTAACATGTCATCATGGGTAATCTCCAGGCTGTCAGTGGCTGTTGTGTCCCTACGATGCTCATAATAGCTGTCACATATATACATGTTACGCTCGATGTCAGGGTCGTTAGGACGGTCAAACTTCGCATGGTATTGTTTGAAAGCGGGGTCTTTCATGACTGACTGCAGGAAATACCCACAAATAGGAAGCGCTGTCCTCGACCCCTGGCCTAAAGCTCCTGTCCTGAAATGGATACAACGGTATTCTCCACCTACCCACGCACCGACTACAAGTTTAGGTGACACTCCAACAAACCATGCGTCTGAATGGTTGTTTGAGGTTCCGGTCTTACCTCCGAACTCTGTGTCACGTACATCCCCGACATAGCCCCAGAGGGCTTGGCTTGTTCCGCCAGGCTCACGCATGCCACCTTGCAGCAGTTGCTGTACAAGGAAAGCAGATTTGTATGGTATGACCTGTTTCGCTTCAGACGGGCCGTAATATATCTCATTACCGTCACGGTCTGTAATTCTCGTTACAAGGACAGGCTCTCTCTGGCGTCCGTTGTCGGCTACGGTACAGTATGCGTCAGCCAGCTCGAGCAGCGTGACATCGCTTGAGCCGAGAGGGAGGGAGGGCGTCTCGTCGAGAGGAGATTTTATGCCCATGTCATGGGCAGTGCGGGCTATGTTCTTTATTCCCATCTCCTGACCGAGTCTGACGGCTATGGAGTTGATGCTCTTGGCGAATGCTGACTTCAGAGCCATAGAGTCGCCCGTGAAATAGCCATTGGCATTGGTGGGTGTCCAGTTGACCTCCTTCTTCTCCTTCTCATCGTAAACAAGCATTGAGAAGTATTCGTCGCGACGTTTGTCACATGGGGTTAATCCCTGGTTCATTGCCTCTGTATATACAAAAAGCTTGAACGTGGAACCTGGCTGTCTCATCGCCGTTACCTTGTCATATTTCCAGTGGTTGAAGTCTATATCGCCTACCCATGACTTGACGTGACCCGTATTTGGCTCCATGGCGATGAAACCGCAATGCATGAATTTCACCATGTATCTGATAGAGTCCATCGTCGATAGCTCCATCTCTATGCTGCCTTTGTCGTAGTCAAAGACCTTCACCTTGTGTGGCTTGTTCAAATAATATACTATAGAGTCGGGCTCATTCGGGAATTTCTTCTGAAGGTATTTATATACGGGCTGCTTTTGGGCTATTCCCTCTATAAACCCTTCTATCTCCTGATGCTTCTCGTCCTGCCAAGGATTTGTATTGCCCCAATGGTTCTTGAAGTTCTGCTGCACCTGCTTCATCTGCTTCCGGACAGCATCCTCAGCATACTTCTGCATACGTGTGTCTATGGTGGTGTAAATTTTAAGTCCGTCTGTATAGAGGTCATAGCCTTCCTCCTCACACCAGTCACGCAGATATTCAGCCACTGCATTCCTGAAATATTGTGCCTTGCCGTCATAGTTAGTCTCCACGCTATAGTTCAGCTCAATGTCTTTGGCCGAGAGCCGATCATATTCTTCACGTGTGAGGTCGTTATGGCTGCACATATTCTGCAAGACCTGATTGCGTCGTGCCTTTGCATTCTCTGGATGTGACAATGGGTTATAGTATGTGGTCGCCTTAAGCATACCGACAAGAACAGCCGCCTGCTCTGTCTTGAGCTTGTCTGGGGTGGTGTTGAAGTATGTCCTCGAAGCCGTCTTGATGCCAAAGGCATTAGAGCCGAAATCGACGGTATTGGCATACATAGTTATGATTTCTTCTTTCGTATAACAGATCTCCAGCTTTGTGGCCAAAATCCACTCCTTTGACTTCATGACAAGAATCTTAACACCTGGGATATAGCCCAACAGCCCCGTACTGTAGCTTGTACGGGTACGGAACATATTCTTTGCCAGCTGCTGTGTTATGGTCGAGGCTCCACGTCCGCCATGTCCTGTCAAGGCGTCTTTTACCGCCCCGAACAGGCCGATGGGGTCTATGCCGCAGTGCTTATAGAACCTCTCGTCCTCAGTATCTATGAGGGCACGCCAAAATTGTGGCGTGACACTTTCATATGTGACAGGGGTCCTGTTCTCGTTGAAGTATTTTCCAATCAGAACCCCGTCAGCCGAGTATATCTCAGATGCCTCATTTGTCTTCGGGTTCTTGATGTCAAAGAAGCCGGGAGACTTGCCGAATAGCCAGAATAAGTTTACATCTACTGCGCCAAGATATAAGATGAACAGTATAATAAGACTCGCAAAGACTGTCGCTGTCTTTACATACCATTTTGTGTTCTTAAAAAGAGAAACATACCATCGCGCGAACCGTACCAGTTGTTTCTTGGCTGAATCGAGCCAAAATAATAATTTATTCATCAATAAAATTTGTTGTGGTCATTTCGTATATAATGCAAAGTTACCTATTTTCGCCAAATAAAAGGCAACAATCAATATATTTTATGATTTCTTTAACATCATTGGGATTGAACCATTTTATATCTTTGTCCCGCTTGAACCATGTCTCCTGCTTGCGCATGTATTTCCGCGTGTTTGACTGTATTCTCGCGATACATTCATCAAGCGTGGTATATCCGTCAAGATAGTCAAACATCTCCTTGTAGCCCACAGTGTTCAAGGAGTTATAGTCACGATATTGATATACGCTTCGGGCCTCATCAACTAATCCATTATTAACCATGTTGATGACCCTTTGGTTTATACGCTCATACATCTCGCCCCTCGGCCTGCTTAGACCAACCTTAATGATGTTGAAAGGTCTCTCTCTCTTCGGCTTGTTCAGGAAAGAAGAGTAGGGCAGTCCTGTCTGATAGCATATCTCAAGCGCATGGAGAACTCGGCGTGGATTCTTCTTGTCAACTGTTTGCCAATGTATGGGGTCGAGTTTGCGCAGCTCATCAACAAGACGCTCAAGCCCCTCTGTCTCAAGCCGTCTCTTCAACTTCTCCCTGAGTTCAGGACGGATTGATGGCAGCTCGTCAATACCATTACATACCGCATCCACGTACATCATCGACCCGCCAGTAAGGATGAATATCTCTTTGTCTGATCTCTCTATTAGGTCGGTAACATCCTCTTCATACATAGAAGCAGAATAATATGTGTCCAAGCTGAGTGTGCCGACAAAATGATGCCGCACTCTCAACATGTCTTCTGTTGAGGGTGCGGCTGTACCAATGGGAATCCCGTCAAATATCTGACGGGAATCACAATTTATTATCTCGCAGCTATAGTGTGTCGCGATATCCATGCACAATTTAGTCTTACCGACACCTGTTGGACCGGTTATAACTATAATCGTCTTCTTCTTATCGGATGATTCCACGCTGTGATGTCTCGACAAATTCAATAATATACTTAACTTCAGGAGTAAGTGGGAGATTGGCCTTTATCTCTTCTATACCGTCTTTCAACACTCCCTTGGAGTATAGCAGACGGTATGCCTCGCGTATGGTCTCTATCTGCTCGTTGCTGTATCCGCGCCGGCGTAACCCTACGAGGTTCAGTCCGGCAAATCTGATAGGTTCCTTGCCGCATATCACATATGGAGGGATGTCTTGGCTGGTACGGCTTCCTCCCTGCACCATCACATATCCGCCTATATGGCAGAACTGGTGGAACAGGACCTCAGCTGATATTATGGCACAATCGTCAACAACAACCTCTCCTCCGAATTTTGTCGAATTGCCTATTATGCAATTGCTTCCTATGACACAGTCATGGGCTATGTGCATATTTTCCATGAGGAGATTGTTTGAGCCAACGATTGTTGTACCCTTGCTTGCTGTGCCACGTGAAATGGTGACATTCTCGCGGATGGAGTTGTTGTCGCCTATTTGACATGTCGTCACCTCTCCTCTATATTTAAGGTCTTGAGGCTTTGTTGAAATACTTGTGCCAGGGAAAATCTCATTACCCGAGCCCATTCTTGTCCCATTATTTAATGTGACAGAGTTTTGCATGACGTTGTTGTCACCGATAACAACATCAGCGTCAATATAACAGAAGGGGCCTATTATGTTATTGTCGCCTAATATCGCATCTGGATGGACAAACGCCATCGGACTGATCTGGTTCGCCATATATATGTGTGATTTTGTTTATGATATATTCATATAAATGCACCTTTGACTTCGTCTTTCTCCTCCTCGGTTAACTGTGTTGAGTATCGGCTGCACCCGGTAGTATTGATGCAAGCATCATACTACTCTCGTTTGCACGATACTTCGGTATAGTCGGAGCAAGCTCCGCTCTCCCCTCGCTCGTTCGTCGGTTCTTTTCTTACCCTCATTTGGCTATGACGGGCTGCAAGGATATCATTGTGATTGAAGAAGGCACGTGGTTATTTGTTCTTTACTATCTGTGCTGTGAATGTGGCCTCGCTCACAACCTTGTCACCCACAAACATATAGCCCTTCATGGAAGAGATGCCATGTCTGACGGGGGCAAGCAGCTCGACACGGAACAACAGCGTGTCTCCAGGGACAACCTTCTGCTTGAATTTGACATCGTTGATGGCGAGAAAATATGTTGACCATCTCTCTGGCTCCTCAAGCGTGTTGAGAATAAGGAGACCGCCACATTGTGCCATCGCCTCTATCTGGAGCACTCCAGGCATGACAGGCTCCTGTGGGAAGTGTCCCTGGAAGAAAGGCTCGTTTGATGTGATATTCTTGATACCTACGATTGAGGTTGGTCCGAGTTCTATAACCTTGTCAACCAATTGCATAGGGTATCTGTGTGGAAGCAGCTCCCTGATACGGTTGACATCCATTATTGGTGTGGAGTTGGGGTCATAGATAGGTGCCTGTATCTCATGCTTCTTTATCTCTTTGCGCATGAGACGGGCGAACTTGTTATTTATCGTGTGGCCGGGTCTTGTCGCTACTATACGTCCCTTGATGGGCTTCCCGATTAAAGCCATGTCGCCTATGATGTCAAGAAGCTTATGGCGCGTACACTCGTTGTCCCATACGAGAGGCCTGTGCTGTATATAGCCAAGCTTCGTTGCGTCGATTCTTGATACTCCAAGTTTGTCACACAAAGAGTCAACCTGTTCCTGTGGCATCTCACGCTCGTATATGACGATAGCATTATCCATATCGCCTCCTTTGATAAGGTTGGCCTGTAGGAGGGGCATGATGTCACGGACAAACACGAATGTTCTGGCTGCCGATATCTCCTTTGCGTAATTCTCCATATTGTCAAGCGTGGCGAACTGTGAGCTGATGAACTTTGAATCAAAAGTACACATCGCTGTTATGGAGAACTCTTCGTCTGGCAATATTGTTATGCACGAGCCTGACTTCTCGTCTCTGACTTCAATTTTCTTGCGGATAATGTAATAGTCTTTTGGAGCGTTCTGATCCACTGTGCCGACTGTCCTGATCTTGTCAACATACGGCGCTGCCGAGCCGTCAAGAATCGGGAATTCGGGGCCGTTAACCTGTATTAGGCAGTTGTCTATGCCTAATGCGTATAGAGCAGAGAGACCATGCTCGACGGTTGACACTCTAATATCGCCCTTGGCCAATACTGTGCCACGCTGTGTGTCAACGACACGCTCAGCGATAGCGTCAATAATTGGTTCCCCCTCAAGATCTATTCGCTGTATTTTGTAACCCGTATTTTCTGGAGCAGGGTTGAATGTCACGGTGAGGTTAAGGCCTGTATGGAGTCCTTTCCCACAGAGTGAGAAACTGCCCTTTAGTGTTTTCTGCTTTGACATTGTTATTTGTTCGCTTTAATCTCTTCGAGCTCCTTGCGGAGTCTGTTTATCTCATTATACATTTCTGGAAGACGGCGGAAAATCGCTTGTGACTTGAAGTATGAGCGCATCTCCATTGGTGGTGTTCCGATAAGCTGTTGCCCGTCCTTTATCGAGCCAGGGACACCTGACTGTGCGCCCAACATCACCTTGTTTCCGATTGTTATGTGGCCTGACACACCCACCTGTCCGCCAAACATGCACCATTCTCCCACTTTTGTCGAGCCTGCCACACCTACTTGACTCGACATGACGGTATTTGCGCCGATGTCTGTGTTATGGGCTATCTGTACTAAGTTGTCAAGTTTCACGCCATGTCTGACAAATGTTGAGCCCATGGTAGAGCGGTCAACACATGTGTTGGCGCCAATCTCCACATCGTCCTCTATTGTGACGATGCCGATTTGTGGAATCTTGTCGTAGCCGTTCTCTGACGGAGCGAAACCGAACCCATCGGCACCTATCACACAGCCTGAATGTAGTATGCAGCGGTTTCCTACCTTGCAATCGTGGTATATGACGGCACCGCTGTGTATCTCAGTGTCATCCCCGACAACAGCACGCTCCTCAATACATACATTGGGATGAATGACGCAATTGTTACCGATAACACATCCCGGGCCAATATATGCGAATGGCCCCACGTAGCAGCCGTCGCCCACGCTGGCCGTGGCGTCTATAAAAGCCAACTCGCTGATGCCTCTCTTTCTGGGCTTCATCGACTCATACATCTGGAGTAACTGCGCTACAGCCTCGTATGCGCTTTTCACACGTATCAAAGTGCACTTGACCTCTTTCTCTAACTCCAGGTTGTCGTCAACGAGTACAACGGATGATTTCGTCTCGTATATATAATGCTGGTATTTCTTGTTTGCAAGGAAAGAAATAGCGCCTTCGTGCCCTTCCTCGATTTTTGCAAAAGCGGAGACTTTTGCATCAGCATCGCCCTCTACACGTCCATGGACCAGTTCGGCTATCTGTTGTGCTGTAAATTCCATTTTCTTGTTTGGTTCTATTTTTTCGTGCAAATGTACGAATTCTTTTTTGAATACGCAAATTAGAATAATAGTTTTTAGATATTATATCACATTCTGCCAAGGTGATGAGTGAAAAAACGGCCGCTTGTCAGGATAATCGCATGTCTGCAAGCACATCCTTGCACCTTTCCATAAGCCATTTTGGAGTACTTGTTGCCCCGCAAATTCCTACTCTCATGCTGTCATTAAGACAGGACGGATTGATCTCGTCAGGTCCTTCTATATGGTAGCTGTTGGGGTTGACCTTCTTGCATTCATTGAACAACACCCTGCCATTGCTAGATTTCTTGCCAGAGACAAAGAACACGACATCGTGTCTCGCGGCGAACGCACGGATGTTCTCCATTCTGTTAGCGACTTGCCTGCATATTGTGTCAAAGCTTTTGAATGTGTGCCCGGGCTTGATTCTGGATTCGATATATTTTATGATCCTGTTATATTCGTCCAACGACTTTGTTGTCTGTGAGTAAAGATAGATGTCCTGGGCATAATTGATACCTGAGAGGGGGAGATCCTCATAATGCTCTATGACAATAGCACGGCGCTCTGTCTGTCCTACGAGCCCGAGCACCTCAGCGTGTCCGTTTTTCCCGAATATTACGATCTGCGCGTCTGGGTTGTCGGTGTATTGCTTCCTTATTCGTCGCTGAAGGGCGAGTACAACGGGGCATGTCGCGTCAATCACCTCAACATTGTTCTCACGTGCTGTCCTGTATGTCTCGGGCGGCTCTCCATGGGCTCTGAGCAATACACGTGCATCGTGGAGTTTCGACAAGTCGTCATGGCCTATTGTTATCAGCCCCATGTCATGTAGCCTGTCACATTCTGTACCATTATGGACAATGTCCCCGAGGCAATATAGCCTCGCTCCGTCAGACAGTTTCTCCTCAGCTTTCTTTATAGCAGTTGTAACTCCAAAGCAGAATCCGCTTCCATTGTCTATCTCTATTTCCATATATAAAAATAGGTGTATGTTTCTTAATCCCAAATGTTTTAGGCTGTGTAGGAGGCTGGAGATACGGCCAAAGCGGCTCTGTAGTGGGGGAGAGTGATGTACTCTCTCCCCAGTCCATGATCTGCTATTTATTGGCTGTCATCTCACTGAAATACAGTTCAAGCAGCTTGTGCGCCGCTTTGAATGATGTCATCTTATTATTGAGCACAGCATCCTCGGCCTCCTGCTTCGTGGCTTTGATCCTGTTGTTCTGATAGAAAGAGCGTCTTAGGTGTTCGTCGATTGTCTCATACATCCAGTATCTGGCTTGTTTGGCACGTCGATACTCAAAATACCCGTTCTCTTTCACGAAGTCGAAATATGAGTATATCATGTCCCACACTTCTTTCACGCCATAGCCATAGAAACCACTATAACACATCACTTTCGGCTCCCACCCACTGTCTGTAGGAGGGAAGAAATGCAGGGCGTTACGGAAATTGGTAGCTGTCATCTGGCATCGGTCAACATTGTCTCCGTCACATTTGTTGATAACAATACCATCGGCCATCTCCATTATCCCGCGTTTGATGCCTTGGAGCTCATCGCCTGTCCCCGTGACCTGGAGTAGGAGGAAAAAATCGACCATAGAATGGCAGGCTGTCTCACTCTGGCCTACACCTACTGTCTCAACAAATATTGTGTCATAGCCTGCTGCCTCACATAACACGATAGCCTCACGTGTCTTACGTGCCACTCCGCCGAGCGAGCCTGCTGTTGGTGAGGGACGTATGAAGGCGTCCTGTCTTTGGGAGAGTTTCTCCATGCGTGTCTTGTCGCCCAGAATTGAGCCCAGGGAGCGTTCAGATGAGGGGTCGATAGCAAGCACCGCGAGCTTCCCGCCTTTTCTGTCCAGGACATGACACCCGAAAACATCTATTGAGGTTGACTTGCCAGCCCCGGGGACTCCGCTAATGCCGATACGCACAGATTTCCCGCTATAAGGAAGACACCGCTCGATGACGGCCTGGGCTTTTGCCTGATGGTCAGGGGCCTGGCTCTCTATTAGTGTCACAGCTTGTGACAGCATGGTCACGTTGCCAGACAGAATTCCATCGACAAGCTCGTCCACGCTATATTCATTTCGCTTAAACCGGCCGCGTTTCAGATATGGATTGATGGATGATGGCTGTACTATGCCGGAATTAACCTGTAGTCCGGCGTATTCTGATGAGTTCTCAGGATGTTCCATGTCTATTGTTTATTAAGGTGGTGTTTGATGGTTTGGCTATGGATAATCATTACCTCACTGTGGACAGTGGGTTCGGAGAGAGCTGGATGAAATTCTGTCTTGCTCCCATTACTTCCCGTTGGTCAGTGGGTCCAGAGGACAAGTCTTGTGATAAGATAACCTCTGTGCCCGTCCGTGATAATCCGTATGATGTGGGTCAGTGGTCCAAGGACAAATGGTTGGCTTCGCTGACCCGTAGCCTTTGGCGAGAAAACGTCTGAATTTATTCGAATCCGCCTTAAATGCCTGTAATCTCCACTATGACTTTCGGGTTGTTGGGGTCGTTTGTTATCATCAATATCCTTGGCTTTTGTTTCTGCTGCTTCAGCACGAGTCCGTTTGCCGTTATCTTCAGCTTGGTCGACTCGGATGGTGCAATCCGTGTTTTCCCCAATGACACTTGCAGCCCGAGGGTGAACATTTGCAGGGCTGATATCTCAAGCTGTTCTTTGCCTACGTTTTGTATGATGATTTCCCCTTTAAGTTTGTCCGGTTTCCCTGTCATGCCCTGTATAGGCATGTCTGTAGCAGAGAGCTGTATCTGCGGGCCGGTATAATACTGTGAGGTGTCATTATTGCTGAATGAGGGGAGCAGTATGGCCGATGTCGGTATTTCTTTTTCTTGTGATATTTTGTCGCCTGGGTACCTGCCGAGATATATTGTCGTTTGTGACAGCCCCAAATCTCTTATTCTTTCTGTGTTAAGGCTTATGCGTATCTCGCCTCCCTGTTCGGGTGCTATACGTGTCGGAGACACTTCTGCTGTCATATATTCAGGCAGGTGCATAACAACGGGCTGGATTGTCTCGCCCGTAGTGTTCAGGATATGTATTGTCTCCATCGGCGTTGAGCCTTTATACACATCATCAAACTCTATGGCGTTCCTGTCTGTCCTGATATTCCCGACGGTATATGGGTATGTCCCGCTATAGTCTTTTATCTCTGTCACGACAACTCCCCTCAGCATGAGCTCGAGCGGCTTCTTCTGGCCCTCCTCATATATCCATATCTCTTTCTGGAAATGTCCCAGTTGTTTTGCGTCATATGTGGCATCAACCGTTGTCTCTTTTCCTCCGCTTATTATCTGGTCGGTAGCGGCGGCTGTGGTGCATCCGCATGAGGTCTTGACGTCCTTAATGACAATCTGGCGTGAGCTTTTGTTCCTGATGTTGAAGTGTGCGGTGACAGGCTGCCTGAAGAGCACTTGTCCGCAATCATACACAGGGGTGTCAGTCGTCAGCTTTTGTGCGGTTGCGGTGAATGTCTGCAAAAGAAGTGATATGATGAGAGTTACCGTGTTTTTGTTCATGATTCTATATTTGTTTTCCCATTACAGCGGTTATCGGGAACAAAGACATAGCCAAAGCACGCTTTGACTATGTCTTGCAAATGGAGAAGAAAGCCGGAGGCCCGCCTGAAATTATCCCGGCGTTTTCGGCTGCGTCTGTCAGTTTCTGACAATATACTGGTCAGATATGCTCTCGTTCGTCTCCACCCTGCGTATTGTCTCGGCGAACATGTCTGCGACAGAGAGTTGCTTCACTTTCGCACAACGCTGTGAATAAGGTATGGAGTCAGTGAAAACAATCTCTTCGAGCGACGAGTTCTGGACACGCTCAGATGCCGGGCCTGACATGACACAATGGCTCGCACAGGCTCGCACGCTTCTTGCGCCGGCCTCTTTCATGATGTTTGCGGCTGTGGTGATTGTCCCTGCCGTATCTACCATGTCATCGACAATGACCACATCCTTACCAACAACGTCTCCGATTATCTGCATCGACTCGATGACATTCGCCCGGGCACGTGTCTTGTTGCACAGGACGAGGGGGCAGTCAAGATATTTTGCATATGTCTTGGCGCGTTTTGCCCCACCGACATCAGGAGAGGCGATGACGAGGTTCTCAAGATTCAGCGACTTAAGGTATGGGAGCAGTACCCCCGAGCCATAGAGATGGTCAACAGGGACATCGAAGAATCCCTGTATCTGGTCGGCATGAAGATCCATAGTTATCAGGCGGTCGATACCTGCCACACTGAGGATGTCGGCCACAAGTTTCGCGCCTATCGACACGCGTGGCTTGTCCTTGCGGTCTTGCCGTGCCCATCCGAAATATGGCGTGACAGCTATTATGCTCTTTGCCGATGCGCGCTTTGCCGCGTCTATCATAAGCAGCAGCTCCATCAGGTTGTCCGATGTCGGGAATGTGCTCTGTATGAGGAACACGTCGCGCCCGCGTATGGACTCCTCATAGCTCACAGCGAACTCGCCGTCAGAGAATTTTGTCATGACCATCTTCCCCAAAGGGCAACCGAGGCTCTGGCAGATTTTCTCAGCCAGATATTTTGTCGCTGTGCCTGAGAAAACCATAAAATTGTTTGCGTCACTCATGTTATGATTGTTGTATTGATATTTGGTTAGGTGTACTGGATTCTTTTGCGATGATTGTGTGGGTGCACTGATATCTTCAAATCTGAGAAGAGCTGTCATTTTCATGGACGTGCCGTTCTTTATGCCCCTGCATTTCCAAACAGTTGACGGGGGGCATGGAGAGGTCCCGTCATGATTATCTCACTATTTTCCTCAGCCTCTGGAAATGGCTGATAAGGTCTTTATAGTCAGTCTGCTGGTGTATGTTGAAACGGTTCCACAAGTCTCCACATATCACCACGCCCCCGAAGCCCTCGTCTTGAGCCCATCTTATGTTGTCGGCACACATACCTCCGAGAGCATAGACATGTTTGTCTATGAGGCCGCGGCGTGATGCCTCATGGATCTCCGCCGCTGTGAATTTCGATTTCACGCCCGGCTCATGAAGACTGTCGAAGATGTCGTGCAGGAAGACATATTCACTCCCCCGTTTCACATCCCTGAGCGTCTGGATGTCCGTGCAGCTTCTGCTGACCTTCCCTCTATATCCGCTTGGTATGTCGTCGTGAGGATTGTCAAGGTGTATGCCGCCAAGGTCAAACTCATGTTTCATGTAATAATGCTCATGTATCACGATATTTTTGTGATACTCTTCTGGTATCAGCGTGAGCAGGCGTTCGAAATACAGAGGCTCTGACCCCGGCTTATATATATGTAGCATGTCCAGCCCCTCCTCAAAGAGAGTTGTGATTATCTTGTCTTCCTCGACAAAGAATTGGGGACAGGAGACTATTACGAGCTTCATTTTTTTCTGGTGGATTTTCTATTTTGAATGCAAAATTAGTAAATAATCAGCAAACCGCAAATCTTTTATATTAAAAATAACGATTATTATCTGATTTTCTGATTTAATATCAGATATCTCCTTGCTGGCAGCGGGATGGAAAACTCAGATGGTGAGCCCATTGACATTCCCAACGGATTCCTTCTGGCATGAAGGGTACATTTCAGCGAGATACACATTTCTCCCTATGCTCTTTGCTGTCAATTCATGACATACGGATTCTGTTCTGTTATCCGTCGCGATGCTTTTATATGAACGTTTTCGTTAAGCCAAATGAGCAATGATGAGCTTGCTCAATCATTGCCATGGCGAGAAAAGGTGCATTTATATGAACGTTTTCGTTAAGCCAAGCGAGCAGAGACTGAGCTCGGAGTGAACCATGGCGGGAGACTTGTCCTCTGGGCCCACTGACCAACGGGAAGCAATGAACGAAGGATGAGATGTCATGTTTTTTCGTGTGTTTATCAGCTTTCCTTGGTGTGGATTATGCTTAATATCTAATCCGCTTTGTGTATTGATGTAAGTTAAATAAGGTTAAGTTGGGAGGTTATATTCTGTCATGTCTTATTATTTTATGAAATAATTTGTAACTTTGCAAAGCTTTTCAGGCAAGAGTGTCAGTCATTAAGTGTGATAGTATTACTCACACATGGTTTGACTGCAATGCTTATGATATTTGCATATCATTTGCATGTTATTCATATAAGGACCCGTAGCTTAGCTGAATAGAGCGTCAGATTCCGGTTCTGAAGGTCATGGGTTTGAATCCCATCGGGTTCACTACGTTGAGTGTCGGTTTGTTAAAGTGTTGTTTCCTTTTTTTTGAAACAACCAGAGTTCACTTGTTTTTCTTGATGAGGCCAAAAGAGAAGCCGCCCCTCCATAGATTTATTAAAGGTGGGGTCTATTAATAACCTCCCTATGGTCAGTTGGTTCATAGACCAACCAACTTGTCCCCTCCCGAGCACATAAAGTCTGTGAGATAATACGCTTTGTATGAGGGCTTTATCTTGTACTCTCTCAAAGGTGCTGGATGAGAGGCTTATAAATACTGAATGATGGGCTTATCCATATTGGATGGGCCCATCATTCAGTATGGATGGGAAAAACGGAAGAGAGTGTCTGGCTGACTAAAGGTGAGTTCTGTAAATTACTTCCCTCCGGTCAGGGGATCCGGGGGACAAATCGCGTGCATCTGCTATTAAGCAAGTTTATGGCTCCCGGTTTGGTGTCGGTTGCCTTCGGCTTCCTCCTCCGCGCCTCGGCCATTCAAGTAAACTTGATGGCACTCGGCTTGTCGTCGGTTCAAAATTGCAAGCCGCATCGGGTCACGTAGCCCGCTGCATTCCCTCCTCAACTTATAATTTGTCCTCGAAATTAATCTCAAAATCTGACAAGGCTAATTTATAGAACCAACGTTTCGGTAAGCCAGATGAGCAATGATGAGCTTGCTCAATCATTGCCAATTCCCGAGCTTTGCTCGCCTACCCGTAGCCTTTGGCGAGAAAAGGTGCATTTATATGAACCTATATATAATGACAACATGACAAATAAAGACATTAAAGGGGGTGGTAATCAGATAATTTAACAAACTGTCAGAAAAAATAGCGTTTTTAATTTGTTTATAAAAACTTTTATTTGTAATTTTGCCTCACTAACTTTTATACTTCTGACATCTTGTCATATTTCCATTTGCCTACAGCAGATAATAATCTAATAGAAACATACTTACGTAACAAACAAGTACCATGGTCAACAAAAGGAAGATTGTAGAGTGTGTCCCAAATTTCAGCGAGGGACGTGACAAAGGCATTATCCGCCAGATTACCGATGTCATAGAACATAGCGAGGGTGTCAAGCTGCTTGATGTGGATCCCGGCGAGGCGACCAACCGCACTGTTGTCACTTTTGTGGGAGAGCCGGACGCTGTTGTCGAGGCCGCTTTCAACGCTGTCAGGAAGGCGGGCGAGCTGATAGACATGAGACAGCATCATGGGGCTCACCCACGTATGGGAGCTACTGATGTGCTGCCGCTTGTCCCTGTCAGCGGAATAACGCTTGAGGAGTGTGCCGCGCTGGCCAGACAGCTGGCAGAGCGTATCTCTGAGGAGTTGCATATTCCTACCTACTGTTATGAGGCTGCCGCTCTCAAGCCTGAGAGAAAGAACCTTGCAGTATGCAGGGAGGGTGAGTATGAGGTGCTGGCGGACAAGCTCGCCAATGAGGATAAAGCTCCCGATTTCGGCCGAAGACCATACGATGAGGGTGTGGCAAGGACGGGATGTACCGCTGTCGGCGCACGCGACTTCCTCATAGCGGTGAATTTCAATCTCAACACTACCTCAACACGCAGGGCCAACGCTATCGCGTTTGATGTCAGGGAGAAAGGGCGACCATTGCGCGAGGGGAATCCGATTATTGGAAAACCCTACAAGGACGCTCAGGGAAACATACTCATGCGTCCGGGAACGCTGAAAGGGACTAAGGCCATAGGATGGTTTATAAAGGAATATGGCATAGCCCAAGTCTCGATGAACATCACAGACATCCGGAAGACCCCGCTTCATGTGGCATTCGATGAGGTCTGCCGATGTGCCCAGAATCGTGGCCTGAGAGTCACCGGCACAGAGATTGTCGGCCTTGTGCCAGAGTCTGCACTCCTTGAGGCAGGCAGACACTTCTTGAGGAAACAGAGCCGCTCGGCGGGCATACCCAAGGAGGATATACTGAATATTGCTGTCAAGTCGATGGGACTGGACGACCTTAAACCCTTCTGTCCAGAAGAGAAAGTCGTGGAGTATCTGCTGGACAGTTGTGAGGAGGGCAAGGAGAAGCTCACAGACCTTACTGTCAAAGGCTTCGCCGACGAGACAGCCCGTGAGTCACCTGCTCCTGGCGGCGGCTCGGTGTCAGCATATATGGGAGCTATGGGTGCGGCATTAGGCACTATGGTTGCAAACCTGTCGTCGCACAAGCCTGGATGGGATGACAGATGGGAGGAGTTCAGCGTATGGGCAGAGGAGGGTATGTCCATAGAGCGTGAACTGCTCCATCTCGTCGATGAGGACACAGAGGCGTTCAACCGCATCATGACAGCATTCGGTATGCCAAAGACAACCGACGAGGAGAAGCGTCTGCGCTCAGAGGCTATCCAGCAGGCTACATTATATGCTGCGGAGGTGCCGCTGAACACCATGCGATGCTCAATGAAAGTCTTTCCTCTCTGCAAGGCCATGGTTGAGAAAGGCAACCCTAACAGCGTCTCTGATGCCGGAGTAGGGGCTCTTGCGGCACGGGCGGCGGTTATAGGTGCAGGATTGAATGTCAAGATCAATGCATCATCGTTGAAGAACAGGGAGCTGGCAGTAAAGTTGGCAAGAGAGTCTGAGGAGCTGGTATCCAAGGCTATAGCTGAGGAAAAAGCTATCATCGATATGGTAGAGAAAGTGATAGGCATGTAAATGTGCGTGATACAGGCGGCAAGAGAAAGGCACTCATGGCCATGTGCTCTTGCCGCCATAACAAACCTTAAGCTGAAAACGTCTCTTAATAAAAGCCTCCGCTAAATTAAAGGCACCCCCCCAAAAAAAAAGCTGAAACAAATCCAAACAACCATGACAGACAAAGAACTATTCAAGGCCGAGATAAGGGCAGGTATATCTGATGTGCTTCCAGAGCCAAAGGCATATGACAAGGACATCAACCACGCCCCCAAGCGTAAGGAGATACTTACTGACCAAGAGAAGAAACTGGCAATACGCAATGCCCTCAGATATTTCCCCGAGAGGTTGCATGCAACACTCGCTCCGGAGTTTGCTGAGGAGCTGAAGACATATGGGCGGATATATATGTATCGGTACCGCCCTTCATACGACATGCACGCGCGTCCTATTGACGATTATCCCTATCGCTCACGTCAGGCAGCGGCAATAATGCTCATGATACAGAACAACCTTGACCCCGCCGTGGCCCAACATCCTCATGAGCTTATAATATATGGTGGCAACGGCGCGATATTCCAGAATTGGGCACAGTATCGCCTTGTGATGAAGTATCTGTCAGAGATGACAGACGAACAGACACTGGTGATGTACTCAGGCCATCCCCTGGGGTTGTTCCCGTCGCACAAGAACGCGCCGCGTGTTGTGGTGACCAATGGCATGGTCATCCCAAACTATTCCAAGCCTGACGACTGGGAGAGAATGAATGCCCTCGGTGTGAGCCAGTATGGGCAGATGACGGCCGGCTCATACATGTATATCGGCCCGCAGGGCATAGTGCATGGCACGACCATCACTGTCCTCAACGCCGCACGCAAGAAGATGAGGGAGAATGCGGAGGCCAATGATATACACGGTATGCTGTTTGTCTCTTCTGGTCTCGGAGGTATGTCCGGCGCCCAGCCCAAGGCCGGTAATATCGCTGGAGTGGTCAGCGTCGTGGCAGAGATAAACCCCAAGGCTGCACAGAAGAGGTATGACCAGGGATGGGTGGACGAGCTGCACACGTCGCTTGACGAGCTGATACCACAGATTCGCAAGTCGGTGTATGAGAAGAAGACAGTCTCCATGGCTTATGTGGGGAATGTCGTTGACCTGTGGGAGCGTCTGGCCGACGAGGGGATAAAGGTGGATTTAGGCAGCGACCAGACTTCGCTGCATAATCCGTGGGCTGGAGGCTACTATCCTGTCGGCCTGTCGCTCGACGAGTCAAAGCGTCTCATGGCCGAAGAGCCTGATGTGTTCAGGGAGAAAGTCCTGGAGTCGCTCAGAAGACAAGTGGCCGCGATCAACAAGCTGACAGAGAGGGGTATGTATTTCTTCGACTATGGTAATGCCTTCCTGCTCCAATCAGAGCGTGCGGGGGCGGATATTATGAACAGTGAGGGACATTTCCGCTATCCATCATATGTGCAGGATATCATGGGACCAATGTTCTTTGACTACGGCTTCGGGCCGTTCCGCTGGGTCTGTACATCAGGCGACCCTGCCGACCTCGCCATGACCGACCGCATTGCGGCCGATGTTCTTGAGAATATCAGGCAAACAGCCCCTGAAGAGATTAAGGGACAGATGGAAGATAATATACACTGGATAAAGGAGGCCGGACGGAACCATCTCGTCGTAGGCTCACAGGCACGCATCCTTTATGCTGATGCAGAGGGTAGGGCAAAGATAGCTCTGGCTTTCAACGAGGCGATAAGGAGAGGCGAGATAAGCCGCCCCATTGTGCTGGGGCGCGACCATCATGATGTGTCAGGAACAGACTCTCCATTCCGTGAGACGAGCAATATATATGACGGCTCACAATTCTGTGCGGATATGGCTGTGCAGAATGTCATCGGCGACTCATTCAGAGGAGCCACATGGGTCTCAATACACAACGGCGGCGGAGTAGGCTGGGGAGAAGTCATCAACGGCGGATTCGGCATGGTTATAGACGGTGGAGCGGACAGCGAGAGGAATATACGTGAGATGCTGTTCTGGGATGTCAACAACGGCATAACACGACGCAGCTGGGCACGTAATGAGGGGTCTATAAGAAGCATAAAGCGGGAGATGGAACGCACTCCTGGGCTTGAGGTCACACTGCCGAATATGGTGGACGACACGCTCATTGACGGCCTCTTCTGAGAATCTCTTACAAGAAAGAAGAAGACAAGGGCAAAACACCATAAAAACTTATCAACCAATCAAACTATACTATCATGAAAATACATCAGATATCAGCAGAGCATCTTACAATAAACCGAATAGGGGAAATATTAAAAGAAGGCTATCGGCTTGAGCTCAGCGACAGTGCGCGCTCACGCATAGCAAAATGTCGTCAATATCTCGACAAGAAGATAGAAGATAATGCCCGTCCGATATATGGAGTAACGACAGGATTCGGCTCTCTCTGCAATGTCTCCATCGGGCATGACTATCTGGCACAGCTTCAGATAAACCTCATGATGTCCCACGCCTGTGGCACAGGCGACCGTGTCCCCAACGACATTGTGAAGATTATGCTTTTGTTGAAGATACAGTCGCTAAGCTACGGATACTCAGGATGTAAGCTTGATACCGTAGAGCGTCTTATCGACTTCTTCAATAACGATATCTATCCTGTGGTGTATATGCAGGGGTCACTCGGCGCTTCGGGCGACCTTGTGCCGCTGGCCCACCTCTCGCTCCCTCTTGTCGGCCTGGGAGAGGTAGAATATAATGGCGAGGTGATAAGTGGAAAGCAGCTCCTGAGCCTTATGGGGTGGAGCCCCATCGAGCTGGCGTCAAAAGAGGGGCTGGCTCTCCTTAACGGAACGCAGAACATGGCCGCATTCGCTGTCTGGTCGATAATCCAGAGCCACAGACTTAGTGACTGGGCAGACAAGATAGCCGCCATGTCGCTCGATGCCTACAACGGACTCGTAGAGCCATTCACTGACGCTGTCCATCAGGTAAGGCCGCACAAGGGACAGATAGAGACAGCCGCCAGGCTGAGAGAGCTGCTTGAGGGGAGCGAGATAATGGAGAAACCGAAATCATACGTGCAGGATCCATATTCGTTCAGGTGTGTGCCACAGGTTCACGGCACAGTGAAGGATACTATGGCATATGTCGAGAGCGTTATAGACACCGAGATTAACTCGGCCACTGACAACCCCACCGTATGTCCAGACGATGACATCATCATTTCGGCCGGAAACTTCCATGGCGAGCCCATCGCCCTGCCGATGGATTTCCTCGCCATAGCGATGAGCGAGCTTGCAAACATCTCTGAGCGTAGAATCTACAAGCTTGTCTCTGGCACACGCGGCCTTCCAAGCTTCCTTGTCGCTAACCCCGGTGTCAACAGTGGCTTCATGATAACCCAATACACAGCGGCGTCTGTCGTAAGCCTTAACAAGAGCCTCTGCTCGCCCGCCTCAGTCGATAGCATCCCTTCATGCCAGGGGCAGGAAGACCATGTCAGCATGGGCGCTAATGCAGCGATAAAACTCTATAAGGTTGTGCTCAACACAGAGCGCGTATTGGCCATAGAGCTCTTCAACGCCGCACAGGCGCTTGAGTTCAGACGCCCGCTGCGCTCGTCGCCCGTCATACAAGAGATATTTGATGCGTACAGGAAAGCTGTACCATTCATCATCAACGACGAGGTGATGTACCCCTACATACAGAAGTCGATAGACTTTATACGTAACTGAGACATGGAACGAGGACTGACACCTATAGTTGGAGGCACATGTGAGAGACAGCCTCCAGCTATAGGTGTGGGGTAATGTAATGATTAGTTCACATAAATTCCCCCTGTCTCGCCATTGCAATGATTGGGGAAGCTCCCTCCGGCCTTCTGACTTAAGAAAAATTGCCGAATAAATTCATTTCCCTCTTAACTCCCGCATTTTTTCCAGATACAATACCACTATGCGCACACTTATAACTGATATCCATACCCTCGTCGGGGTGTCTGCCGTAAGGGGAGGCCGCCTTCAGGGTGAGGAGATGGCCAGGCTCGAGACCATAAGGAACGCCTGGCTGCTGGTAGAGAACGGCCGCATTGCCGGCTACGGCACGGCAGAAGACCCGTCTGACTGCCGTCCACAGGCCGACAACGAGATCAGCGCAGCCGGGGGGATGGTCTTGCCCTCATGGTGTGACCCCCATACACATATAGTCTATGCTGGAAGCAGAGAAGACGAGTTTGTTGACAAGATACGCGGCTTGAGCTACGAGGAGATTGCACGGCGGGGTGGGGGCATCCTTAACTCTGCCGACAAGCTACACCTTCTCTCCGAAGATGAGCTCTACCGTCAGGCCGTCGGACGTGCACGCGAGATGATCATGAAAGGCACAGGCTGTATAGAGATAAAGAGCGGATACGGACTGAACACCCGAGATGAGCTGAAGATGCTGAGAGTCATCCAGCGGATGAAAGAAACCCTTCCTGTGCGTATCGTGTCCACATTCCTCGGCGCGCACGCTGTCGGACGCCAATACACACAGCCAGAATACGTCAATCTGCTCATAAACGAGATGATACCAGAGGTGGGACGGCAGCGTCTGGCTGATTATATCGATGTCTTCTGCGACAAAGGCTTCTTCACTCCTGAAGAGACGGCGCGGATACTCGACGAGGGCGCGCGGTGGGGGATGGCGCCCAAGATACATGCTGACGAGCTCGCCCCTTCAGGAGGAGTGCGGGTGGGTGTCGCCCACGGCGCCCTCTCTGTTGACCATCTCGAGAGCATGTCCCTCCGTGAGATAGAGACATTAAGGGGTAGTCGCACTATGCCAACGGCTCTGCCCGGAACATCATTCTTCCTTAACATGCCTTTCGCGCCTGCGAGGCAGATTATCGACAGCGGCCTGGGGCTGGCCGTAGCCAGCGACTACAATCCCGGCTCAACACCGTCAGGCGATATGAAGTTTGTCGTCTCCCTCTCATGCATCAAGCTCCGCCTCCTCCCCGAGGAGGCCATTAACGCTGCCACTATCAACGCCGCATATGCAATGGGGATCAGCGACGACTACGGCTCAATATCTGTGGGAAAGGTTGCCAATTTCTTCATAACCGTACCCATACCTTCTGTCAGCTTCATCCCTTACGCATACACAACTCCGATAATCAGCAAGGTGTTCCTGAATGGAAAAGAAGTGGCGTCGGTGTGAGACGCCTTTTCTTACTCGATGTGCAAGATGGAGAGTGAGCGCTTGGTATCTTTGCCTCGTGGTACATATAAGTGCGGTCATGTATGTCTTTGGCATTAATGCCGTGAAATGACATGAAATGATGTATGATTCATGCCGTTGACATGATATATATCAATTATTGTGTGTCTTTTCATTCGCCAGATGAAATTTGACAGTATAAAAGTTTGCATAGGTCAGAAAAAAATAGTACCTTTGCACTCGCTTTTGAAAACAGACGATCCATGACGGTCGCTGTAAGGACATTCAGGAGCAAGGAAGAAAGTTAAGATATGCACCCTTAGCTCAGTTGGTAGAGCAACTGACTCTTAATCAGTGGGTCTAGGG
>JBJEAW010000028.1:0-6048 GCA_051869435.1 Prevotella sp.
GGCCTTTCCCTGAGCAAAACGAGAAATAACAGATACATGTTATATAGAAGCGAATGCGTTTTGTAACAAGAAAATATAGTTTTATATTGTCTCAGCCAGCACGCGCTGAAAGCGCAGAAGCCCATAGCCCAGGGCAGAATGGAGCGTAGCGGAGTGACACCCTGGGGATATTGTTCGTGTGGGTAATTGTCGCGCTGTAAGCGCAAAAGCGTAAATGAGCTATGAGGCCATAACGCTTTTACACTTTGCTTTTCCCTTCGGCCAGCGACCGTTGGTTCAGCGCGTGCCGCTTACCATATTTGCCTGCATGGTTACTCAGAAGCAGCACGCGCTCTTTGGCGTTTGTTTGGCCAACGAAACAATGTCCGCAAGCCGTGACAGGATTTTGACAAATCGTCCGGGAGAATGGAGGGATTTTTATCAATAATCCGACATGCTTTGTGGCAGGTATTGAATGAGCGGCTCAAAGATACCGAATGAGCGGCTCATAAGCACTGGATGGGGCTGTCATTCAGCACGAATGGTTTTGTCGGCTATATATCAGTTGTTTAAGGGGTGTTCTACGAGTCTGGCAAACAGGCGGGCAAGCCACAATAAGCGCAGGACGAAGCTGTACGGTTGAAGACTTTGACAAGTACGGGCTGAACCAACGGTCGCTGGCCGAAGGGAAAAGCAAAGCCCAACAGCGCATAGCCCAGGGCAAAGCGGAGCGACGCCCTGGGGTTATGTAATGCGGACGCTACACGCCCTACAGGGGCAGAAGCGTAAATATTTTCAGGAACGTTTACGCTTCTGCCTTTTCAAGGCGTATTGGTCAATCGCTATAATACCCAGGGTGTTACCCTGGGCTATGCGCTGTTGGGCTTTGCTTTTCCCTTCGGCCAGCGACCGTTGGTTCAGCCCGTGCTTGTTAAGGCTTTCAACCTGCACAAGTCGAATAATTTTTTTTCGTGGCGTTTTTTACTTTTCCGTCTTCTCAGGGTCATTATAATAGACACCCCAACCGATACTGGCAGGGCTGTGAGGCGAGGGGACAGACGGGCGGAGCGCAGGACATCAGCCAATAGAGACGCCGCCCACACCGCCATCTGAACCACCATCTAAGCACGACGAACAATGGCAACAAACGACACAGACATCATCCGCGCGATGAGAGAGGACGAGGAGCAGGGCATGCGTATGCTCATGCGGCGCTACGGGGAGCCTCTCTACTGGCACATCCGCCGACTTGTCGTGGGTCACGCCGATGCTGAGGATGCCACACAGGAGACCCTCATCCGCATATTCAGGTCGTACGGCCAGTATGACGGCCACGGCTCGCTGAGGGCATGGGTCTTCCGCATCGCGACGAACGAGGCGTTACGCATAGCGGAGCGCCGCCGCGAGGAAGGTATGCCTTTGGAGAGTCTCCTTGACGCACATGCCAGCAGCTACATCGACTATGACGACGTTGAGGGCGTGCTGTTGCAGAAAGCCATCCTCTCGCTTCCACCGAGACAGCAGCTGGCGTTCAACCTGCGCTACTATGACAATATGGACTATGACGAGATAGCCGAGATAGCGGGCACCACGGCCCCAAGCATCAAGACAAGCTACCATATAGCCAAAGAGAAGATTATAAAATACATAAGGGGTGTTCTATAAATTAGGCCGAGCTGGATGTTGGAATTTTAGAGATGACATTTTGTAAGTGGAGGAAGGAGCATAGCGGGCTATGCGACTGACGGGACTTGCAAAAGGTCGCTCTAAAAAACAGCAGGCAGCCGGAATAAGCGAAATACTCCATAGGAGATACTGCAAAACCTAATTTATAGAACACCCCGTAAGACAACACGGCTGAGAGACGGACACAAACAGACAATTCAACCAGCCACTCCACATAAAACACAAAAATATGGAAAAAGACCCGGACATACTGAACAGCATAGGCAAGAGAATGCCCTACACCGTCCCTGACGGTTTCTTCGAGAATATGGAGAGGGACATCATGCGGAAAGCCGGCAAGCCGTCGCCCCGTCACCGCCTCCATATCACCTGGAGGAAGACGCTCGCAGGCGTTGCCGCCGCTGTCGCCCTGCTTTTCGTGATACACACCGTGCTCCCGGAGAGTGGCACCACCGCGGCCGACGGCTATGACGGCATAGAGCAGGCATTCAGCCAGCTCTCCCCTGCCGACCAGGACTATCTCATCAGCATCTATGAGGAAGACGACATTACAAATACACTTTATAATACAGAAAGATATGAATAGAATTATCCAGATGATGGTAATCGCCATCGCCATGGTGCTTTCAAGCACAAGTGTCTCTGCCCAGAACGACAAGAGCCAGCGTCTCAACCGCGAGGCCCTGGCAGAAAGACAAGCTCGCCACATAGCCTCACAGATGGCTCTCGACGACGCCACGACACAGAAGTATGTCACCACCTACTGCGCCTATCAGAAGGAGCTGTGGGGCATGGGGCCACGCATGAAGAGGCAGAAGAAAGCCGAGATGACCGAGGAGGAGGCCAAGCAGGCCAACAAGGCACGCCTGGAGCGCAGCCGCAAGATGCTCGACCTCAGAGAGAAGTATTACCAGGAATACTCCACCTTCCTCACACAGAAGCAGATAGAGCGCGCCTACCAGCTGGAGCAGCAGATGATGCAGCGCCTCGCGCGCAAGCATAACACTCCCAAAGCGGCCAACGCGAAGGGCCAGCGCAGACCAGCGCCAAACCAGAAGAAATGACGCATAAGCCTATAGGGTGGTAATCTTTAGAACCACCCTTAATGGATTAGCGGCAGGAGAGAGCGTAGGCCCTTATCTCTCCTGCCGTCAGTCTGAGGTCATTATTCTGTCTTCAGATAATCCACGGGGTTTGTCCTCGCCGCGCGGAGAGTGCGGCTGACGATGGACAGGAAGGCTGTCAGGAGGGTTAACAGTGCGGCAACCATAAGCACCCACCATGGCATCGCGATCTTATAGACGAAGCCCTCAATATAATGGCTCATGAACTTTATGCTCAACGGCATGGCGAGGACTATCGCTATGGCGGACATTATGAGGAAACGGCGCGAGAGAGTCCACACTACATTCACCACCGTAGCGCCCATCACCTTGCGCAGGGCTATCTGTTTCAGCTGCTGCTCGCTGTAATATACCGACATGGCAAACATGCCGAGGGCGGAGATGAGTATGGAGACGAGCATGAAGGTGAGGACAAGGGACATCGTGTTGCGCTGGGGCTTCAAGTTGTCGCTGAGGCGTTTCTCAAAATAGTCGCAACCCATTTCGAGCGGTAGGCCTGTGAGTTCCTTTGCCACTTTGCTGCATGTGTTCCTCACAGCGGCAAGAGCCGTGTCGTGGTCGCCCTGTGTCTTTATCAACATCGAATAATAGAACCCGTCGTGAGGAGCCACTTGAATGGCGTTGTAGGAGTTGTTGGTTTCATTTGGAATGGCACCGCCAGTGCGGAATTCTGCTATCACACCGCAACATTCATATTCAGGTTTTCCATCCCTGATTCCAAAATAGGGTTTCTTTGCCGACACTCCCCAAAAGCGCTTCCCGCTTTCGGTTACCCACACCTTATAGTCGGTGGGCTCGCAATATTGCTCTATCACTTTTATGCCAAGCAATTTCATTGCAGTGGAGTCGAGACGGCACATCCTTACCCATGAGGATGCATCACCCTTTGCGTCATGAACGCCGTTCATACCGCATTCCAATGGTGAGCCGCCTCCAGGAATAGCCTCTTCCACTTCGGGCAGGGTCTTCAATCGGTTTGCCAATATCTGCTGTCGTTCGAGTTTATAGCCAATGGCTCCTGTGAATGCCATGATAATGTCGTCTTGGTTATAGCCGTAAGGGAGGGTGTAGAGGTGATGCATTTGCAAGGTCATGGTTAATCCCACTGCGATGAGAACCGCACTGACCACGCCTTGAGCCGTGATAAACACCTTGCTGAACCACATCTTGCTCTTTATCCTGAGACTGCCCTTCACCACGTCGATGGGGTTGAAATGCGATACGACTATCGCGGGGATGATGCCACATACAAACGATATCACAAGGAGTGCTGCCACGGTGATTAGAAACATCAGAGGAGACACTGAGAGGGAGATTTTAGTCTTGAGCATGTCGTTGAACACGGGCAGCAGGCATAGTGCCAATATCATAGCTATGATAAAGCAGGCAAAGGTGAACAATGCCGACTCCTTGAAATATCGCATTACCACTCCCCACAGGCTGTCGCCCAAGAGGCGGCGGGTAGCCATCTCCTTTGAGCGTTTGCCGGCTTGCGCCACCGTGAGGTTGATATAATTGAATATGGCGCACACGAGGAGCACGATGGCTACGGCAAGCAGGATGTCAACCAACTTCTTGTCGCCTTGGCGGAACTGCCAGTTGGTTGTTTCGGAGAAATACAGTTTGTCCATTCTGACCAACGATGAGCCCCAAAGAAACTTGCCTTCATTCTCGCGTGAATAGTGAAAATCTTTCCAGTATTCCACGTATTTGTCGAGAAGTTTTTCATTCACCTTGTCTGGATCTGCATCTTTGGCAAGGCGCACGAAAGGTACCGTCTCACCAAAGTTGTCCATTCTTGGCATGTTTTTCTCCTTGTGTTTCATCGAGATAAACACCTCGTGTGGTTCAAATATATCAGACTTTCTGAAATCGGGCATCACTCCCGTTATCTTGAATGTAAGAGAGTCGTATTTCAATGTCTTGCCAATAGGATTGTCATTGCCGAAAGCCTTGGTGGCAAACGACTCACTCACTATGGCTTCGTTCTCGGACGTAAGTGCCCTGTCGCGCCGGCATCCACGGATATCATAGCCGAAGAACTCAAAGCAGTTGGGGTCAATGCAGTATGCCTCAACCTTAAAGAAATTGTCGCCAACCATTACGCCAGGTAGGTTGTTGGCGGTGGCAATCCTTGTCCACTCCTTTATCTCTGGTATGGAGGGGAAGAACTCCTGTGCTGTGCCCCATGTCATGCCGAGATAGTTGCCGCTGCCCACAGCGTATATCTCCCTTGACTTCTCATTGCCCTTGCCGACACCGTACTCCATCATGGCGTAGGCACTGAGAATGACAACAAGGCCAAGAGCCACAGCCATGCCGAACGCCTCTATGGCCGCGTAAAGCTTGTTATGCGATAAGAAATTAATGTATGATCTCATTGTCTTTGTTTATAGATTAATGTTCATGGCCAGGCAGGTTAAAGGCCGTGGACAAAGCTGGATAAACCTTTTGTCTGGAGAGTTCATGACATCGTTCTCTGCCATCAGTTGTCTCCTCGTCATGCAAGCTGCGGGTTATAGTATCGTGTTTTCCACCACCTCTCCGTCGAAGAGGTTGATGATGCGGTGGGCGTACGCCGCGTCATGCTGGCTGTGGGTCACCATGACGATGGTTGTCCCCTCAGCGTTAAGCTCGGAGAGCAGCTCCATCACCTCCAGTCCATTCTTCGAGTCGAGGTTGCCCGTGGGCTCGTCGGCGAGAATCAGCTTAGGCTTTCCCACCACGGCGCGTGCTATGGCGACACGCTGCTGCTGGCCTCCGGAGAGCTGCATGGGATAATGTCTGGCACGGTGAGAGAGGTTCACTTTGCGCAGGATGTCCAGCACGCGCTCCTTACGCTCGGCCTTCGGCACATTCAGATACTTCAGCGGCAGCTCGATGTTCTCCTCCACCGTGAGCTCGTCAATGAGGTTGAAGCTCTGGAAGACGAAGCCTATGCGGCCCTTGCGATACCGTGTGCGGTCTTTCTCCCTCAGGTGTCCCACTTCCTCATTGTCAAGATAATACATTCCGCTGTCAGGATTGTCAAGCAGTCCGAGGACATTGAGCAACGTCGATTTGCCACAGCCCGAGGGACCCATAATAGCCATAAACTCGCCGTCATTCACTTCAAACGACACTCCATTCAATGCAATCGTCTCCACCTCTTCCGTGCGGAACGACTTTGATAAATTCTCTACTTTAATCATGATATTTTCTATCTTTAATTATTGTCTTTTATATGTCTTATCGGATTCTCATTCGCCGCCATCCAGCT
>JBJEAW010000029.1:0-6004 GCA_051869435.1 Prevotella sp.
TAAATAGGCCAAATAACGAGGATTTTGTATAGGGGGCAAAAAGCGGGATTCTTTATTTATATATCAGCAGTATTAATATCCTGGATTCTGCGTCATCAGTGAGTTCTTGTTAATTTCTTCCAGTGGGATAGGCATGAGGAGCTTCTGTGGATTGAAGTCCCATGTACGATAGTAATGCCAATCGTCCTTCTTGTTTAAGTCGGTGCCTGGCAGTCCCCTGCCCTTCGGATAATCACACTCAATATGCGTCTGTAGGAACTCGCTTCGCTGCAGGTCAGCCTTGAGATTCCATTCTGAGTTGAACTCCTTGCGGCGTTCCTGTCCCAGTGCCACCTCCCACGGCTCGGCCTTGCCTGTGAATGGCAGACAAAGCTGCTCTTGCTTGCCATTCAGAGTGATATAGAGTCCGTTGTTACAGAAATTCGTATAATATTCCTTTGCCGGCTCAACACTAACCACAGCGTCATTCATTGGGAATGGATATGTGCCCGGAGCCACATAATCGTCATATCCGCCCATACCTGCAAGGCTGTTGTAATATGTCACGAACTTCTGTGCAATGGCATCACCCTGTCCAACCTCAAGATTACCAAAGGCACGGTTACGTATCTGGTCTATAATGCTCCATGCCTGTGTGTCATTACCACCATTAAGACGGAAGAGACACTCGGCATAATCAAGCAGCACGCCAGAGTAACGCTTGTAGTAGAAATGGCACGGTGAGTGTGGGTTAGACCACTGAGCGCGCTGGCAACGCCACAGTTTCATGGTCCATACTGCGGGAGCGAACTCACCGTTATTGAACATAAAGCCGTTATTGCCATTTAACTCCGCATCCTTTTTGTTCTCTTTGCGTCCGAGCCACTGCTGCAGATATGGGTGGTATCCATATCCCACTGCAGAGCGGTAATCCTCAGGAAGTTCCTGTACCGGGCTTGTACACATAGAGGCATCGCGACGCTTGTCGCCTTTCTCAAAGAGGAAATAAAGCTCCCATGACATATACTGCGAGCCCCATCCGCCACCTCCATTGGTAGAGGCAGCGAAGAAGTTGTTGAATATATGGGCATCAGTGTTCCACTGGCCGTAGTTGCCCTTGCCCATATCCATCACAACCTGCCATACAGCCTCCTTTGGCCATGCCTCATCGACATCCCAGAGAGTGGTGTAAGACGGTACGAGTTCGTATGTGCCACTGTTCATCACCTGTTCCAGGGCCTGTTTTGCAAGCTGAATATTCTCTTTGCTCTTTGCATCGCCGTCCCCATTGACACGCGCCTTATATGCTTTCCACAGATAAGCCTCACCAAGATATGACAGTGCCATGCCTTTGGTACAACGGCCATACTCGTCGCGGAAAGGTTTCCATTCGAGATTCTCTGATGCGGCCTTGAGGTCGTCGATGATAAAGTCCCATACCTCGTCGTCAGTCTCCGCACGGGCTTTCTGGGGTGCGTTAGAGTAGTTCTCTCCAGTTGCGAGCATAGGGACACGTCCCCAGTTCTGTGCAAGGAACATATAGAAGTAAGCACGGTTAGCGTGTGCCTCCCCAATAAGGTACTTATATGATTTCCACTTCATTGCCGTCTCGTTACCCTCTACGACAGCGAGGAAATCGTTGCAACGTCCGATGGCACGGTAGCAGTATATCCAGCCTTTCGCCAACTCCTGCTCGTCCTCATTCCAGTTCTGCACGTTCCAGTTGACATCCCATCCTGTAGCCTGTGTGTCGAGTGTTGGGTGGCAACCGAGGAAGAGCTGCGGCTTGTAGTTCCAGGAATCGGCATACGTTCCATCCTGGAAGTGCATGTCATAGATACCGTTAAGTCCGCTGATGGCGGCGTCTTCGTCTTGCGACATGGCGTCAGCCGGCAGGATGTCGTAGTGTGGGACTTCCAGGAACTCGTCGTTATTGCACGAGACGAACGATAGTGAAGCCAATCCCAAAGCTGCGATATATAATGTTTTATTTATAGCTTTCATTGTAATATTTTGCTTTAGTTGTTATTATATTAGAACTGGACGCTGAGACCGAACGAGTATGTGCGTGGTGTGGGATAACGGCCTGTATCGAGTCCGGTGAAGAGGACACTGCCCTGGCCACACTCTGGGTCGCCATACTTGTTGTAGCCTGATATGCACGCGAGGTTGCTTATTGAGAACGATAGGCGTGCGGAAGTGATCATGAGAGGAGCTATAAGGCTCTTAGGGAATGTGTAGCCTATCTGTATGTTATTTATTTTCCAGAAGTCGCCATTCTTCACCCACCAGTCAGAGCATCGTGTGTTATAGTTCCTGTCTATGATATTCAGACGCGGCACATTTCCATTAGGATTGTTCGTATAAGAATTTGCGAAAGCTTCCTTAAGGATGTTCGGGGTCTGGTCACCATCAGTAAGGATGGTCTCAAGACGCATTGCGGAATAAGAGAGAATATCCTGTCCGAGAACGCCGTATGTATATACAGAGAAGTCCCAGTTCTTATAAGATGCATTCAGCGTGAGTCCGAAATTGAACTTTGGGAAGCCATTGCCTATGACATCCATATCCTTGCCGTTGATGGTACCGTCGCCATTCAAATCTACGAATTTGATGTCACCTGGAGCTGTCGATTCATCCTGATATGCTGTGTAGCCTTTCTCCCTGGCGGTGGCGTTGAGGGCATCTATCTCAGCCTGGCTGCGGAAGATGCCGTCAGTGCGGTATCCCCAATATGAGCCGACGGCATATCCCTCGCGACATATCGAATGGTCCTCCCATTTGTAGCCAGCAGCGTTGACAGCCTGCACGTTAGAACCGTCGATGTTCGTGCCGTCATTACCGCCAGAGCACTCGCTGAAGATATCTGCACCACTCTTGATAATCTTGTTGCTCAGAGTAGAGCCGGTGAATGTTGCGCCGATAGTCCAGTCTTTGTTGAGACGCTTGTTATAGTTGATGCTGAACTCAAATCCCTTATTGCGTACCTCACCGTAGTTGGTATAAACATCAGCAAAACCCGTTGAAGGTCGCATGCTCTGATAAAGCAGAAGGTCCTTGGAGTTACGGACGAAATAGTCGAGAGCGACATTGATGTTGCCATTGAGGATGCTGAAGTCAAGACCCACGTTCCACTGCTCGTTAGTCTCCCATTTGAGGTTAGTGTCCACAACCCTTGATGCCGCAATACCGTTAGCCGTGATATGGCTTTGTGTCGTGGCTCCCGGAGCGTAGAAATAGTATAGGTTGGAGGCAGAGCTCATCTGCGCTACAGCAAGCGATGTGGCAGAGCCGGCGTTACCTGTGCGTCCCCATCCGAGGCGCAACTTGAGGTTGCTGACAGCAGTCACGTCTTTCATGAACGGCTCTTCGGAGATGCGCCATGAGGCAGCCGCTGACGGGAATGTACCCCAACGGTTTCCTGCACCGAAGTTAGACGAGCCGTCGCGGCGTACTGTCGCTGTAAGGTTATAACGGTCCTTGAAGCTATACATCAGTCGGCCGAAATATGAGATGAAGCGTGTCTCGGCGTTGAAGGCTCCGTTTCCGTCGCGTGTATCAAGGTTGCTGGTCAGTCCGAGGTCACGTATAGTCTCGGCAGGGAAATCTTTCGCTCCGGCAGATACCCATGAGCCATAACTGTTGCTGACAGAGTTACCAAGCATAACATTGACATCATGGTTGTCGTCGCTCCAGTTGTAAGTGATGTATGACTCCCACTGGCGGGTGTAGTTGACACTCTGTGAGAGGTTGAACTCACGGCGTGTGTCGGTACCAACCATCGTTATCTCGTTGCCGTTAGCGTCGTAGCGGTGTTCAGGAGTGGCCCAGCTTGAAGTCTGTGTCTGTGCCTTGTCCCATGAGAAGATGCTCTTCAGGTGGAGACCCTTGATAGGATTAATGTCAACAAATGCGTTTGCGAGCACACGGTTGGTGCGTGTCGGGTTGTCCAGCTCCATCTGGACAGCATAGTAGCTATCCTGTGAGGCAGTCTCTGAGCCTTGTGTCGTTGTCTGGAAGAATGTTCCGTATGTACCGTCAGAGTTGACGACATTATTGTGTATGACATTGCCATTTGAGTCTGTATAATCCATTGTCGGCGACATTGTGGCATAGTCACGGAGAGACGAAAGGTTGCCGTTGTTGCCGATACCACGGTTTGAACCGCGTGACACGGAGTGTGTGTAGTTGACATCTCCGCCAAACTCAAGATACTTGTTCACCTTCGACTTGAATGTACCGCGGAGGTTCATGCGCTCATATCTGGTATTCACAACGATACCGTCGTTTTTCAGGTATCCTGCCGAGAAGTTGCCCTGGAACTTGTCTGTTCCGCCACTCGCCGAGACATTGTAGTTCTCGCGCAGTGTAGTACGTGTCATGACGTCCTGCCAATCCACATAATTGCGCTGTCCGTCGTATTTGCTGTCCCATATAGGCATCACGATGTTCTGTCCCGATGCGGCACGTCCCGCACGTATGAGGGCAGCATAGTCGTCCGGATTGTCAAGCGTGTCAAACTTGCGCTGTAGAGTCTGTATGCCCCAATTGGCAGAAACATCGACATGTGTCACCCCCTTTGAGCCGTGCTTTGTCGTAATCATCACGACACCATTCGCACCACGTGAACCGTAGATGGCTGTTGCCGATGCGTCCTTGAGCACCTCAATACTCTCTATATCCTGAGGGTTAAGGAAGTTGGCGTCAGTGCCCACCTGCACGCCATCAACGACATACAGAGGCTCCGAGTTACCATTGATGGTGCCCACACCACGTATGCGCACCTGTGCGAGAGCATCAGGAGCGCCATCCTGTGATGTCACGAGGACACCAGGAGCCGCACCCTTGAGGCCGTCAGCAAGATTGACAGGTGTTTTCTTCAACATCTTGTCAGCATCGACAGAAGCTACAGAGCCGGAGATGTCACTACGCTTTGCCGTACCGTAACCGATAACGACGACATCGCTGAGAGTGGTGTTGTCTTCTTTCAGGACGACAACGATGTCTGTACGTCCATTGACACTGACCTTCTGTGTCACATAGCCAATGTACGAAATGCTGAGTGTAGCATTTCTGTCCGCCTTGACAGCGAAAGCGCCACTGATGTCAGACAAGGCGCCCTCATTGGTTCCCGCCACCTTGATTGTAGCGCCAATGACAGGACTTCCTGATTCGTCATTTACTGTTCCCTTGACAATGTTCTGAGCCCAAGCTCCCAAAGGAAGCAAACAGAACAGGAACACTAACACTAATGGCTTTTGTAATGACTTTACAAATCTCATAAGAAAGTTGTTAGTTAGGTTAATAAAATAGTTGTTGTTGTTGTTCTTCTGTCTTCTATTCTGATATGACAGGGGCATCGCGTCATACGTGTCTGTTGGATATAAAAAATATTAATTTCTTTCAGTATAGGTTAGTTAAGTGACAGTTAGTTAATGGTATTTCAGTGAAATTTATACCAAAAAGCCTTAATATCTGTTTACATCACACTTGCAAATTTATTACAAATTAAGCAAAGTCAACTAAAGATATTACAAAAACTGTTAACACTATAATATTTATTAACTATCAGACAGTAAGCGTACACAAATTTTAATAATCGTAAACACTACGATATATATAACGTAAGATGTAAGATATACAGTTGTGGCTATATACATATGCCCATTAAAGCTTTTGGGACTAATGATGTTGTTCTGGAGAACTGTGAGGCATACCAAACAAAAGCCGCCGTGCAACAAGCGTCGGACAACAGACCGTAAGCAATAAAGATTACCCTGTCATATGTGCTTAATGAGGGCGTCATACAGCACATATGACAGGGTAAAAGGCTACAAATGGGAAAACAGGGGATTGGGAAGAAAAACTGTAAGCAAAAGCTGGCAGAAACTTTCAATCTATAAGCGTGGGTACAGAACGAACTGCCACATCGCTAAAGCCAGAATACACGAGAATGTCACCCGCAGTATATCATTAAAGAATCCCGCTTTTTGCCCCCTATACAAAATCCTCGTTATTTGGCCTA
>JBJEAW010000030.1:0-5994 GCA_051869435.1 Prevotella sp.
TCTTTGCACGGTAAATTATCTCACAAGAAAAAACGCTGCGGAATTAAGGTAATATATAATATATAATATTTAATATTTAAAAAAATATAATATATAATATATACAGTAACTCGCGCGCACACGAGAAACGTCGAAAATGACAAATGACAAAAATGACAAAAATGACACCGTTCATGTCATTCGATAAACACGTCTTTGTAAAAATTCAGTCACAAAGCGGATTTTAGCATTTTTTACGACAAAATATTTCATGGATATCAGAAAAAAGCAGTAACTTTGTATGCAGTAAGGAGGAGCCGCAGCGTCTCATAGGGCTACAGGCCGCAGAGCCAGCTCGGGGAAGCTCTATACCCGGAGAGGGGTCAGAGCCTGTAAGACGCCAAGAGGCCGCCTCAATTCAGAAATCACATAAAATCAAGGAAAGGAGACCCATCACCATGTCAGTAATGTACAAGCTTTATAAGCTCGTCCGCACGTTCAAGGACGGGCGCACAGACACCTCAAACGGCAAATGGTTCGCCAGAGCCATAAGCATCGGCACCGTCGAGACTGCTAAGAACGCCGCCGATGTCGTAGAGGAGGCCTGAGCCTGAGGTCGCCCGCACAGCTCCACATATACAATATTACAACGTTTTCGGTAATCCGAAGGCAACCGACGACAAGCCGAGTGCCATCAAGTTTGCTTGAATGGCCGAGGCGCGAGACTTGTCCTGTGGCCCCACTGACCAGCGGGAAGTAATTAGCGAATTATCGAATTTTTGTCACGCTGGAGGATAGGCCTCGTGAAAGAAACTCCGTGAGCGTCCGTGATAATCCTGCGACATGAATAATTCGACTGAATCCACTTTAAAAGTGGGTTAAATAAAAGGGTATCAGATGTGTCACACGGAATGGTTGTTCCACAGATAAGCACGGATGTATCTTGTCATACAGGTTATATTCATTCCGTGACAATTGAGAAAAATCGGGTTACCAGTAAAAACCTGTGTTAGTTACGTATCACAAAAATCATTATAAACCCCTTGAAGAGTATGTGGGGCAGAGCCCCTGGTGTCGGGTCTTTCAGCTTTGGTCTTATAAGAGCAAGCTCTTAACGCCCCTAACCGAAAACCCCGACACCACCTTCTTTCAGAAGGCCACCATCCTCTTCAAGGCGATAAACATCCATGGCTGTGCAAACGAGAGCAGAGACAGAGCTTGCTTTGACTATGCCGAGTGCAGCCGATATTCAACGAAGTTAAATGCAGCCAGCCTTCGACGAAGTTATTAACGTCTCTGCTCTCGTTTGCACAGCCATGGATGTTTATCGCCTTGTGATTGATGCGAAACCCGAGAGGGTGATGATGTGGCTGGATGAAAATATCTGAGCTTGCTCAAGGATTTTCAGACAGCTACATCATCGATGGCTCGCAAGAGACATCTCGCATCAAGCACAAGGGGTTGATTTCGGTTTTTGTCTTTCTGGTTGACACAGGGTTTCCCGAGTGCCCCGAAAAATCTGTGAGAATCTGTGAAATCTGTGGGAACCTCATATTCTGTTAGAATTAAATCTGTGGGAATCTGTGAGATCTGTGGGACAAAGAAAGAGTGAGATCTGTGGGAGACCCCTCCGCGGATATCAGGGATAACCTCGGGGGCAGAGTCTCAGACATATACATATTATATTGTCGAAACAGATAGCGGTTTCAGATTATCAGGCAATCACCGCGGGCACCTTTCATTTGGCAGGAAAAAAGAACGACAAGATAACAATATGTAAGTTCGCGAAAAATAAAAAACGAAAAGGCAGGCCCATCCGCCCAGGCTGCCAGATAAAATATGTAATTTTGCAGGGTAATTTTGGGGTTACCAGTAAAACCCTGTGTCAGTTACACGTCACAAAAACCATTATAAACCCCTTGAAGAGCATGTGTGGGGGGGGCAGAGCCCCTGGTGTTGGGGCTTTCAGCTTCGGTCTTATAAGAGCAAGCTCTTAACGCCCCAAGCCGAAAGCCCCAACACCACCTTCTTTCAGAAGGCCACCATCCTCTTCAAGGCGATGAACATCCATGGCTGTGCAAACGAGAGCTGAGCTGAGCCGATGGATGTTTATCGCCTTGTGATTGATGCGAAACCCGAGAGGGTGATGATGTGGCTGGATGAAAATATCTGAGCTTGCTCAAGGATTTTCAGACAGCTACATCATCGATGGCTCGAAGAGACATCTCGCATCAAGCACAAGGGGTTGATTTCCGGTTTTTGTCTTTCTGGTTGATACAGGATTTCCCGAGTGCCCCTAATTTTGTCATCCAAGTTTCATTCGTCCACGGGCAATGGGGGAGATGTGAGACTTTTTTTCTGCATATATCATTTTTATGGAAGAGTTAAAACATGAATGTGGCATAGCCATGATCCGTCTTCTGAAACCGCTTGATTACTACGAGCGGAAATACGGTACCCGCCACTATGCGCTCAACAAGCTTTATCTCATGATGGAAAAACAGCACAACCGCGGCCAGGAGGGTGCGGGTGTGGCATGTGTGAGGCTACAGCAGCAGCCGGGCCATGAGTACATGTTCCGCGAGAAGGCCGAGGGCAAGGACGCCATCACCAAGGTGTTCGCCTCCATAGCGCGGATAATGTCGAACGCCGACAACGACCCTGACGCTGACCCTGACGCTTTCCTCGGCGAGATGTACATGGGACACCTCAGATATTCAACCACAGGAAAGGCGGGGCTGAAGTATGTCCATCCATTCTTGAGGCGTAACAACTGGCGGGCGAAGAACCTCTGCCTGTGCGGCAACTTCAACATGACGAACATTGGCGACGTGTTTGACTTCCTCACTGCTCAGGGACAGTGTCCAAGGATATACAGCGACAGTTACACCATGCTCGAGCTTCTCGGGCACAGGCTCGACCGCGAGGTGGAACGCAACTTCCAGATAGCAAAGCTACAGGGATATACCGGACGTGGGATAACCGGCTATATAGAGCAGAATGTCAAGGTCAGCAACGTCTTGAGGACATCAATGACACACTTTGACGGCGGATATGTCGTCTGCGGCCTGACAGGCAGCGGCGAGCTTTTCTCGATGAGAGACCCCTGGGGCATAAGGCCCGCATTCTACTATGCCGACGACGAGGTGGTAGCCATAGCGAGCGAGCGGCCCGTCCTGCAGACAACATTCGCTGTCGAATGTGACGACATAACAGAGTTGCGGCCGGGGCAGGCTGTCATCATCAACAAGAATGGGACAATGTCTCTGAAACAGATTATCCCGGAGAAGAAATATGCGGCGTGCTCGTTCGAGCGTATATACTTCAGCCGCGGCAATGACAGGGATATCTACCGCGAGCGCAAGATGCTGGGGCTCCAGCTGCGCGACTCTATCCTCAAAGCGATAGACAACGACATCGAGCATACCGTCTTCTCGTATATCCCTAACACGGCCGAGGTGGCATATTACGGTATGCTTGAGGGCATGAGGTCTGTCTCGCCCGATGTGAGGTCTGAGAAGATAGTGTCGAAAGACATAAAGCTGAGGACATTCATCACAGAAAGCGGTACACGCAACGATATGGCCGCACACGTCTATGACATCACGATGGGTGTGGTCAGACCGGGGGTTGACAACCTTGTGGTCATAGACGACAGTATAGTGAGAGGTACAACGCTAAGGGAGAGCATCATCAAGATCCTTGACCGTCTGCACCCTAAGCGCATCGTCATCGTATCGTCCGCACCGCAGATACGCTACCCGGACTTCTACGGCATAGACATGTCACACATTGGCGACTTCATAGCTTTCCAGGCCTGTGTGGCCCTGATCACCGAGAGGGGACAGGAGAAGATGCTCGACGAGGTGTACGAGGAATGCAAGGCCGAACTGGAGAAACCGCTCGAGGAGATGCAGAACCCCGTAAGACGGCTTTATGAGCCGTTCACAGCCGAGGAGCTGAACGAGAAAATGGTCTGCCTGCTGAGGCCCGAGGGAGTCACAACGCCCATCAACATCGTCTATCAGAGCATCGAGGGCCTGCATCAGGCCATACCTGACCATCCCGGCGACTGGTATTTCTCCGGCCACTACCCCACCCCAGGCGGAATGCGCATGATAAACAGGGCATACATAGAATATTACGAACAGAGACAAAGACAATAAAGCGGAAAAAGAGAAGACAATGGAGACACATTATATATTTGTAACAGGAGGTGTCGTGTCGTCGCTCGGCAAAGGCATCATATCGTCAAGCATCGGCAAACTGCTCCAAGCACGCGGCTACGAGATAACAATACAGAAGTTTGACCCTTACATAAACATTGACCCAGGCACGCTGAACCCATACGAGCACGGAGAATGCTATGTCACGACAGACGGTATGGAGACTGACCTCGACCTCGGACACTACGAGCGCTTTACGGGCATACGGACAACACGCGGCAACTCTGTCACAACGGGACGCATATACCAGTCGGTCATCGACAAGGAACGCCGCGGAGACTATCTCGGGAAGACCATCCAGGTAGTGCCTCACATCACAAACGAGATAAAGCGCATGATGATGCGTGTGGATGACCCGAAACACTACGACTTCATCATAACAGAGGTAGGCGGCACGATAGGTGACATAGAGAGTGCCCCGTTCATGGAGGCGATACGACAGCTGAAATGGGAACTCGGCAGACGTGCCGTTTCCGCCCACCTGACCTACGTTCCCTACCTGAAAGCGGCAGGCGAGCTGAAGACAAAACCCACACAACACTCTGTGAAGGAGCTGCAGAGCATGGGAATACAGCCAGAGATTCTCATACTAAGGACAGAGCATCATCTCGACCAGCCCATACTCGACAAGGTGGCGATGTTCTGTAATGTGGACACTGACTGTGTCGTGCAGAGCGAGGACCTCCCAAGCATCTATGACGTGCCTGTCAACATGCAGCGTCAGGGACTCGACGCCGCCATACTGCGGAAGATGGGGCTCCCTGTCGGCGAGACTCCCGCCCTCGGGCCATGGAGGAGTTTCCTCGACCGTATGCATAACGCGAAGGAGGAGGTGCATATAGGGCTCGTGGGCAAATATGACCTTCAGGACGCGTATAAGAGCATCAGGGAGAGTCTCGTCCAGGCTGCCATATATAACGACCGCAAGGCCGTCCTCCACTTCATCAACTCGGAGAATATCTCAAAGGACAATATCGCGGAGAGCGTCAAGGGGATGGACGGCATACTGATATGCCCGGGCTTCGGACAACGTGGCATAGAGGGGAAGATAACAGCTGCCGAATATACCAGGACGCACGACATACCGACATTCGGCATCTGTCTCGGCATGCAGATGATGGTGATAGAGTTCGCGCGTGATGTGCTCGGCATGGCCGACGCTAACAGCCGCGAGATGGACGAGGCGACCCGCCATAATGTGATAGACATCATGGAGAGCCAGAAGAACCTCACATGCATGGGAGGCACCATGAGGCTCGGGGCTTACCGCTGCGCCCTGAAAGAGGGGAGCCGTGTGAGAGAGATATACGGAGAGGCAGAGATACAGGAACGCCACAGACACCGTTATGAGTTCAACAACGAGTATTCCGCCCTATACGAGAATGCCGGAATGAGATGCACCGGCATAAACCCGGAGAGCAATCTTGTGGAGATTGTCGAGATACCTGAGCTGAAATGGTATATAGGCACACAGTTCCACCCAGAATATTCAAGCACAGTGTTGCGGCCACATCCTCTTTTCGTCAGCTTCATAAAGGCCGCGACATCATCCAGATAGACAAGAGCGGCACTCTGCCATACCCTGAACGCCCGTCGTGGCCGACGTGTGTTTATATGGGGAGACCGCAAGGCATCAAGGTGACATACAACAATATCCCCCATCCGCCGCCCTCAGAGAGAGGGAAGGCAGATGGGGGTAAGTCATTATTCACGCTTGTTGTCCGGTAAAACTATTTCGACCTGTACGGTTGAAACAGTTAGCAGACCATCTTGAATCCAACTTCGCCAG
>JBJEAW010000031.1:0-5885 GCA_051869435.1 Prevotella sp.
ACGTTATACCCCACTCTGAGAATATATCTACGGTGGTAATTTTTAGAACCACCCTATCAAGAAACAACAACGAGATAAAGACATGAGCAAACTAATCATCGCGGGGCGCGAGTTCAACTCCCGCCTCTTCCTCGGAACAGGAAAATTCAATAACAACGAGCTGATGGCAAAGGCTATCGAGGCCTCCGGGACAGAGATGGTCACCGTGGCCATGAAGCGCATAGAGCTTGGCGACGAGAACGACGAGCTGCTGACACATATCACACGCCACAACAATATACAGCTGCTCCCCAACACGAGCGGCGTGAGAGATGCCGACGAGGCCGTCTTCGCAGCACAGATGGCACGCGAGGCTTTCGGGACAAACTGGCTGAAGCTGGAGATACACCCTGACCCACGGTATCTGCTCCCTGACTCAGTGGAGACACTTAAAGCGACAGAGAGACTCGTGAAGATGGGATTTGTAGTCCTACCCTACTGCCAGGCCGACCCTACACTATGCAAACATCTTGAGGAGGCGGGAGCCGCCACGGTGATGCCCCTCGCCGCACCGATAGGCACAAACAAGGGACTGAGGATGAAGGATTTCCTGCAGATTATCATCGAGCAGGCCACTGTACCTGTCGTGGTAGATGCCGGAATAGGCGCACCGAGCCATGCGGCAGAGGCAATGGAGATGGGTGCTGACTGCTGTCTCGTGAATACAGCCATAGCCGTGGCGGGCGACCCTGTCATGATGGCCGACGCGTTCAGACAGGCAGTGATAGCAGGAAGAATGGCATACGAGGCCGGTCTCGGAGCTGTGGCTGACCATGCCGAGGCAAGCTCTCCACTGACAGCTTTCTTGAACGAGTAGCTACCCCAAGACGCACGCAAAGAGTAGCACGGCACGGGAGAAGGAAGAGGCTTATCACCAACAGGTCACACATCACACAAGAGAGATAGGCTCTTCCCATAGTCCACAATAAGTTTCGGGAGATAAGGAAATCAAAAAAAACAACGACCATCATATGAGACCAAACGACAACAAGGCTTATGCCAAGCGTGAGAAAGCATACATGCAAGGCACACTGTTCCCAAACATAAGGGTGGGAATGACAAAGGTAAACCTTACGCCTACTGTGGCAAGGGACGCTGAGGGAAAACTGCACAGCGAACCTAACAATCCGGTATATATCTACGACACGAGCGGCCCCTTCAGCGACCCCACCATCACTGTCGATCTGAAGAAGGGACTGCCACGCATGAGAGAAGAATGGATAGAAGAGCGTGGAGACACAGAGCGACTCAAGGAGATAAGCAGCGAATACGGACGGCAGCGACTTGCCGACCACAGCCTTGACTCGCTCCGCTTCGAGCATATACAGATGCCACGCCGTGCGAAGAAGGGCAAAGCCATCACCCAGATGGCATACGCCAAGGCCGGCATCATAACCCCCGAGATGGAGTATGTCGCCATACGTGAGAACATGAACTGCAAGGAACTCGGCATCGGCACGTATATCACTCCAGAATATGTGCGCAGCGAGATAGCAAGAGGGCGAGCCGTGCTGCCCGCCAACATAAACCATCCCGAGAGCGAGCCGATGATCATCGGGCGCAACTTCCTCGTGAAGATAAACACGAATATAGGCAACTCGGCCACGACATCAAGCATCGACGAGGAGGTGGACAAGGCCGTATGGTCATGCAAATGGGGCGGCGACACGCTGATGGACCTCTCTACCGGTGACAACATCCACGAGACACGCGAGTGGATCATACGCAACTGTCCTGTGCCTGTCGGCACTGTGCCTATCTACCAGGCGCTGGAGAAAGTGAACGGAAAGGTGGAGGATCTCTCATGGGAGATATACAAGGACACGCTCATAGAACAGTGTGAGCAGGGCGTGGACTATTTCACCATACATGCCGGCATACGCCTGCATAATGTTCATCTCGCCGACAGCCGCCTGTGTGGCATCGTCAGCCGCGGAGGCAGCATCATGTCCAAATGGTGTCTGATACACAAGAAGGAAAGTTTCCTCTATGAGCATTTCGATGATATATGCGATATCGTCTCGCAGTATGACGTGGCCCTGTCGCTCGGCGACGGCCTTCGTCCGGGATGTATCGCCGACGCCAATGACGCGGCACAGTTCGCCGAGCTTGACACTATGGGCGAGCTCGTCACACGCGCATGGGACAAGAACGTGCAGGCATTCATCGAAGGCCCGGGACATGTCCCCCTGCATAAGATCAAGGAGAACATGGAGCGTCAGCTCGACCACTGCCATGAGGCTCCGTTCTACACACTCGGCCCTCTCGTGACAGATATCGCCCCGGGATATGACCATATCACGAGCGCGATAGGCGGCACACAGATAGCATGGCTGGGCACAGCGATGTTATGCTACGTCACGCCAAAAGAGCATCTCGCCCTGCCTAACAAAGAGGACGTGAGGGTCGGTGTCGTCACATACAAGATTGCAGCCCATGCCGCCGACCTTGCTAAGGGACACCCTGGAGCCACAATACGCGACAACGCTCTCAGCAAGGCACGCTTCGATTTCAGATGGAGAGACCAGTTCCATCTGTCGCTCGACCCCGAGCGGGCTCTACAATACTTCGAGGAGGCCGGACACACAGAAGGCGAATACTGCACGATGTGCGGGCCGAACTTCTGCGCGGCAAAGCTGACACACGACCTGAGGAAACTAAAATAAGACAGCAGCCTGTAGCACCCACAGCCCTCACCATGCAGGCAGGGCTGTGGCACTCAGGCACGCACACCGCAAGACAATGACAGAAGATAACGACATGACACCCCAACAGCGCAGGCGATACAACCGTCACCTCATACTCGACGGATTCGGCATAGAGGGACAGCGGCGGCTGCTTGGCGCCAAGGTGCTGATAGTCGGCGTGGGCGGTCTCGGCTCGCCCGTCGCCCAATACCTCGCTGCGGCAGGAGTAGGGCATATAGGCCTGCTTGACGGAGACGTGGTTTCACTGACCAACCTGCAACGGCAGGTGATACATACCACGCCCGACATCGGGACACCAAAGGTCCAGGCAGCGGCACAGAAAATCCATGCGCTGAACCCTGATGTCAAGACCACAGAGCTTGAGACATATCTCAGCGAGGAGAATGCCCTTGACATTATCAGCGGCTATGATTTCATTATAGACGGGACAGACAATTTCTCCACAAAATATCTTGTCAATGACGCCTGCGTGATGCTCGGCAAGTCATTCTGCATCGGAGGCATAAACCGCTTTGCAGGACAGGTGATGACCCATCTGCCCGGCACAGCATGTTACAGATGCCTGTTCCCCGAACCGCCTGACGAGAGCGAGGTGGAGACATGCTCCATGGTAGGAGTGCTCGGGCCGATAGCAGGAATGCTGGGCACAGTGCAGGCGACAGAGGCAATAAAATGTATCGCCGGCATAGGAGAGCCGCTGACAGACTCGCTGCTAACATTCGACGCGCTCACCATGCAATGGAACACCCTGCATCTCGGGCACGACAATGGATGCGCATTGTGTGGCAGCAATCCTACCATAACAGAGCTGCACGAGTATGCATTCATGCCATGCCCCAAGAAGGCATTGGACAGCAGCCGACGATAAGGGGACATCATGAAACGAAGCATGGGAGAGTCCCCCAGGCAGGTAGCGCCGGCAAATGGCAGACTATCCGCCATAACATGCCCGCCACGGCGAAAGGACAGAATGGCCCTCATGTCAAGAAAAGAAAACAAACAAACAGGAATAAGAAAAAAATGTTCTCAGAGGAATTAGAAAATATAAGTTGGGAAGAGACCACAGAGCGTATAGCCCATATGACCGACACAGACGTGCGCCGCGCACTGGCTAAAGACCGCTGCGATGTCAGCGACTTCATGGCGCTACTGTCACCTGCGGCCGAGCCATACCTTGAGACAATGGCCCGCCTGTCACGGAAATACACAGAGGAGCGGTTCGGACGCACAATGTCAATGTTCATACCGCTGTATATAACCAACGCCTGCTCCAACTCCTGTGTATATTGCGGCTTCCACCGCGAGAACCCCATGGCACGCACAATACTCACGCCAGCACAGATAGAAGACGAGTATAAGGCAATAAAGAAACTTGCGCCCTTCGAAAACATCCTGCTTGTCACAGGAGAGCATCCGGCAAAAGCCGGAGTGCCATATCTCGCCGAAGCCATAGACATCGCAAAGAAATATTTCTCGAACATAAAAATCGAGGTGATGCCGCTCTCGGCTGATGATTATAGGACACTGACCCATCACGGACTGAATGGAGTCATATGCTTCCAGGAGACGTATAACAAAGAGCACTATAACATATACCACCCGCGCGGCATGAAGTCAAAATTCGAATGGCGCGTGAACGGATTCGACCGTATGGGGCAAGCCGGAGTCCACTCTATCGGCATGGGAGTGTTGATAGGTCTGGAGAAAGAATGGCGCACAGACGTCACAATGATGGCATATCATCTGCGCTATCTGCAGAGACACTACTGGCGGACAAAATACTCCGTCAACTTCCCACGTATGAGACCGGCACAGAACGAGGGATTCCAACCCAACTGTTACATGACAGACAAGGAGCTGGCACAGGCGACATTCGCCATGCGCATCTTCGACCACGACGTAGATATCTCATACTCGACACGAGAGCCCGCATATATAAGAGACAACATGGCAACCCTCGGTGTCACGACAATGTCGGCCGAGTCAAAGGTCAACCCAGGAGGATACTATACATATCCGCAGGCACTCGAGCAGTTCACCGTCTCAGACGAGAGGACTGCACGAGAGATAAACAAGCGGCTGAAAGAGATAGGCCGGGAGCCTGTATGGAAAGACTGGGATGCGTCGTTCGACATCGGAGGTATCATGAGCAAAGAGAAGGCAGGATGAGAGACATCATTGTGATTACCAAGCCAGAGATATTCACTGGAGAGACAGATATAGTGAACGCCCTGTTTTTTAACGGCTTGAAGAGACTACACCTCAGGAAACCCCAGACATCAGAAACAGAAATGGCGGAATGGATAGGTCATATCAGCCTTCCATTCCGCCAGAGAATTGTCGTGCATGACAATTTCAACCTATTGAGGACTATGGGATTAGGCGGCATACACCTCAATGCACGCCATCCCGATGCGCCAGCGTGGTTCACAGAAGAGAAAGAAAGCCGGGCTTGTGTGACCATTTCCCGCTCATGCCACACGCTGGACGAGGTGGCCAGATGGTCTGAAACATGCGACTACATCTTCCTCAGCCCGATATTCGACAGCATCTCGAAATGCGGATACCATTCAGGATTTACAAGAGAGAGCCTTGAAAAAGCACATAAAGATGGCTTATTCAAGAAACCGACATACGCTCTGGGTGGAGTGTCAGCTGACAACATACAGACCATCTACGGACTAGGCTTTGCTGGGGCAGCGGTAATCGGCTCCTTATGGCAAGTAGAGCCAACCACTGTCGATAATATCATTGGTAGTCTGAAAGTGCTTCAAGGCATATAAGCCCCATTCTGACTATTCAACAACATGGCTGGCGTGCAGATTCTCTGATATGCAGTCTGAATGAACAGCAATTCACATTGAAAGAACAGTACACATAACCTCGGAGAAAGGCCGGTAAGCAAGGAAACTCGCCTACCAGCCTTTCTTCGAGGTTTATTTTTCCAAAGGATTGTAGTATTTCACTTATTGTCCGGTAAACATTCCCAACACATTGGAATTGTTAGCTTTACCAAAGGACAAACCTCCTTTTTACAAAAATTATATCTGTACGACATAATTGTCTGTTATACCGTATAATAATACTTTGTGTGGTGATAAAAGTACTAACAAACCTTAAATGACATCTTCGTCGTCG